>JANNDA010001337.1:0-4289 GCA_031387195.1 Planctomyces sp.
AGCGCGATTTTGATTTTCGCTGGTCTCAATCTGTTTGCGCCGATCGAGTCAGTTGCGGAAGATTCGGCCATAAAAATTCGACACGTCTTTGTGCCAGCCAATCGGGCGAAAGATTGGCCGAAGGGTGAGTTCGAGGGGTACTTTGAACCCGTGCCGTTTGCTGAGTATGAAGAATTACGCGACGCAACTCGCGCCGCGCGTCCGACTCGGCGAGGAGCACACATTCCGTGGCAGTCGCTGACGGCCACGTTCGACGCGGGACGCGGAGTGCTGACCGACGGGCGCTATCTCGCGGAGGTCCGCAGCGAGTCGAAGCAACCACAATTGATGTCGCTCGATCCGTTGGATCTGCCGCTCTCGGAGTTGCGTTGGACTGATGGCGACGCGGTCTGGGGCACGGCTCCTTCCGGTGAAACGTTTCTCCGCGTGGAAACTCCCGAGCGACGTTTGGAAGGAAAGTTTTCGCGACAAGGACGCCAGTTGCAGCGGACTTGGCAATTCCCACTCAGACTGGCCACGGCGACCGTCACCGAATTGAAGTTGCGTGTGCCGACGAAGTATTTGGTGAAATGTTCGACGGGGAGTTTGCGCGGTCCGTTATCAACCGGCGAAGAAGGTTGGCGATTATGGCAGGTCCACTTGGGGAGTCAGTCGCGGTGCGACGTCTTAGTGATGGAATCAGCGGCGGTCGTCACGACGGAACCCGTCGTGGTCTACGACCAGACTTCGTCCTACAGCCTGCGTGAGGCGGATGTGGAAGTTCAATGCGAGATCAACGCAGAGATTTTTCATACTCCGAAGGCGACTTTGAACTTTACGGTGCCGGATAACTTGGTCGTTTATACGGTGGGATTTGCCGGCGATTCGCGGCTCCCGTGGCGTGAATTACCCCGCACTCCGGGACAGCCGCGTCAGATTGAAGTGGTGTTACCGCAACCGCAAATCGGCAAAGTCCGTTCTCTACAAATTTTTGCCGGGGTCGCGGCCAAGTGGGATTCCGCCTGGACGCTGCCACGCATTGTTTTGGCAGGAGGATGGTTTAACGGTGGACGGTGGAATATTTCCGTCGATGCGCCGCTGGTGTGGAATGAGTTGCGAACGAACGGACTGCGACTGACAGAGGTCGATGTCAACACGCCCAAAGTTCGGCGATTATCGTTTTCACAATACTTGGCAGACGCGGCACTCTCGCTCGATATTTCGTATCCGCTTCCGCGTCACTCCGCCCGGTCGTTGCAACGCTTGACGACGGACGGCAATGACTGGCAGCTCACTTGTGAGTGGCTGTCGCAGTCCGTGTCCGGAGTCACGAATGCGGTCCGCTGCCGCGTTCCTGCCGGCTGGGAGATTTTGGATGTGCGGAAGATGTCCGAAACGGAATCGTCCGCAGTCGTGCATTGGAATTTGATCACAGAGCCGTCGGGGGAGCGGACGCTGGTCTGTGACTTTGCTTCCCCATTGGAAGCACGTTCGACTCAACGCATTCGAGTTGACGCTCAGCGTCCGAGAAAACTTCACGACAGGCGAGATGCGTTCGAGTTGCCGACACCGTTGGATTGTTTGCACGTGGATCAGTTATTGGTCGTGACCGTGCCCGGCGGATGGAAATGGGATGCCGCTGACGATGCCGCTCCCGCAGCCACTTCGATGAAACGATTTTTCGAGCCGTGGTCATCGTTTGAACTGTGGAAAAGCGGCTCGACGAAATGGGGCGAAGCGACATTGCTGAGTCGTTCTCAGCAGAACAACACACCGCTGAAACCGATCGCCGCATTTGTGCTCGAAGACTTGGTTGGAGGCGAACGTGCGGCGACGACTGACAGCGCAACAGCCTCTGATTCGGTGCGAGGTGCGGCGTTAGCCCCCCGGTCTGGCGATGAAAATACGGGGGGGCTGCCGCCGCCCCGCGCGCCTACTGTGCCAAGCGATTTTGAACGTGTGGAGCGCGATCAACAATTGGTTTGGACTTCGGCGGAGTTGCGATCGCTGATCTTTCCGGGGAGCGACGGCGACGATCGGCACTGGCTGTCGCTGCGTGCGGCCGAGGTCACACAAGTGGGCCGCTTGGAGTTTACGCTTCCCGCACCCGCAGAATTGGTCTCGGTGAAAATGAACGGCGTTCGCACCGAACCGCAGCGGAACAATCGTGAGTTTCGCCTGCCGTCAATTCCTCAAGGCGGTTTGCAATCCTTGGAGATTCAATACCGCGTTCCGTCCGACAGGGATTTCTTACGGAACCGAGAATCGTTCCCGATCCCACAACTGGAATCGCCGGTGTTGGGATTTCACTGGTTGGTCGCGTTGCCTCCGGAAGCCCGGTTGGCCGAAGAGCCGGTCGGATTGCGATTGCTGCAACCGCTCGATCCGACTCCGTGGATCAGACGCTTGTTCGGGCCGTTGGGTCGTGATGAGTTTTCCGTTTGGTTCAATCCGTTTTCAAGGCGTTCCTGGAAAGAATTGTCGACGCCCATTGACCGCCGTGAACCGCTCGCCGACGTCCCCGCGACTTGGTTTGCACCGCGTGGCTGGCGAGTGCTCGAAGCGGCCTCGCCGACGTTACCTGCGGAAATCACCTGGGTCACTTGGAACGCCAACCAAGTGCGGATACTCGCGTGGATGGGGATGCTCTTCAGCATTGTGGTGGGATGCGTGATGCGCTGCCGACAGTCAGCACCGCGAGTTCACATCGCGGCCATCTGGCTGGGGGCGTGTGTGGTCGGCGTGGTGTTGTCGTCCCCGGTTTATGCCGAAGGTTTGGGGGGCTGCCTGATCGGCACCGTGATCGCGGTCCTGATTCCGCGACGCTTACTGATGAGCTATGCGACTCGCCGTGAGGCATCCGCGCGCGGGGCGTTTGAAGTCACGGTGGCCATTCAGCGAGCGGGCGGCATGCTCGTGTTATCGCTGTTGCTGACTTGGGCGGCCTACGCGGTTGACGAGCCAAAATCGTTAGGACCGTCTCGCCCTTCCGAAGGTCGTGAGACGGCCGCACAACGGTTTGACGTGTTGATCCCTGTGGATGACCCGCGCGACGCGCTGGCCGATGTGGTGCGACCGTCCGAAACAATTCCGATGGCCTGGGTGCCAACACCGTTGCTGGCGATCTGGCGAGATCGGCGCGCGCGTCAGGCGAGCCCCGCAACGTTGCTGGCGTCCGCTCAATACACCGTGGAAATCAGCGAGCAGCTTGCCAGTATCAAAGCGGAGTTCCTCGTGCATCGTTTGCGACCGGAGCAAGCGACGACGTTGCTGTTCCCGTTTGCCAACATTCCGCTGAGTGGAGCGGCCGCCTGCTTGCTGGACGGTCAGCCTTATTCACAGTTTTCGTTGACCAAAGAGGGAATGTTGCAATTCGACCTTCCGGCGCGGGAACCGATCCAGTCGGATGACGGCACCTCAAAGGTGATGACTCAACGAATCACAGTGACCCTGTTGCCCCGGCTTCAGACAGAAGATTCCGTCGCACGTGTGAAGCTGAGTCTTCCGTCGGTTCTGAATAGCCTGATGCTCGTCAAATCGCCGCCGAAAAGTGAGTTGGTTGTCGTCGGACGCCGCGGTGAATCGCAGGTCCACTCGGACGGAGAAAACTGGTCGGCACGTTTGGGCAAGATCCGCGAATTGTCGCTCGACGTGCATCGTCCTGGCGTGATCCGAACACGACGTGCCGCAGACGCGAAACTCGACGTGGCCTGCGTGGCTGAATTGACACCGACCGCACTGCGGCAGCGATACCACGCCCACTATTCGGTTTCTTCTGGTGAGATGAATGACGTCGTCTGGTCTCTCCCGCGCGGAGTTCTGATCCGTGAAGGGGACGTGCAAGCCGACGACCTCTTGCAGTGGTCGGTCGAGCCATCAAGCGATAACCGGCAACGGTTGGTGATCGAGTTCTCGAAACCGCAGGTCGGCGAATTTTCAGTGGATGTGGCCGGATTGCAGCCGCCGCTGGGAACCCCGGAGCACCCACGTTGGGAACCGTGGACCATCGAATTGCCCACCGATGAAGCGGACAAGATGTCGAATGGCACGAAACTGAAACTCGGTGTCACGGGATTGCCGGGCTTCAAAGTCACGGCTCAACCGTTGAATGCCGAACACACCGCACCGCTCGCGGAATCCGCGTTTGCCAAAAGCTGGGGCAACGCCACGATCGCCAAGTCGCCACAATTACTCCTGCAATTGTCCAAGCCCGTGGAGTTGTTGTTCCAAGTCACGCCACTGGTGGCTCAGCGAAAAGTCCGCCAGGAGCTGTTGCTGAAGTTAGGTCGCAAGTCGTTTGAATGGGAGTT
>JANNDA010000510.1:0-1683 GCA_031387195.1 Planctomyces sp.
CACGACTCCCGGCCAGTACGACGTCGTCCTGCAAATGTTCAAGTACGAAGGCTACGCCAAAGACCCCGCCGGACATTTACGAAGAGCAAGCTCGTCGAGGTCTCCAATAAGGTGAGTTACACCGTAGGATAGGGCAGTCGCGAAATTTGTCAGGGAGAAGGTTCATGATTGGACGTGGTGCGATTGCGGAAAGCTCTGATCTCCTAGAACGGCCCCCTCATTCACAACGAGGCGAGCCGGTTTGGGAAGTCGCCTATTGTTATCCACGGCAGGGTGACTGGAGCGAAGCGGACTTCTTGGAATTTGAAACCACGAATTTCCCTGCGGAGTTAGTCGATGGCTGTTTGGAGCTTTTGCCCATGCCCACGCGAACGTATCAGCGGCTGTTGCGCTACTTGATGGGGTTGCTTCAGTCTGCTGTGAAGTCGAGTTCACTCGGTGAGGTGCTGTTTGCACCGTGTCCGATCCGCCTCGCCCCCGGTCATCTCCGCGAACCGGACCTCTTCGTCGCCAAGCTGAGCGAAAGTGACGAGCCGCCTGCGGCGACAGATGTTTTGTGGGTTCTGGAGATTGTCAGCCACGGCCAGTTGAACCGTGATCGCGACCTCATCGACAAGCGCCGCGACTACGCGCAAGCCCGAATCCCGGAATACTGGATCGTCGATCCCATTGAGGAAACGGTCACGGTGCTGTCACTCGATGGCCAGTCCTATCGCGCTCATGGCGAATTCAAGCCGGGAACCGTCGCCACATCGCCGTTACTCCCCAAGTTTCAGATCAACGTGACGGAACTGTTTGAATCGGCGCACTGAGACGTGCGCCCCGGATGTCCACAGTTTAGAAGACGACTGATGATGGTTCCGAATCCGATCACTGAGGAAATCCGTGAGATTCGTCATCGCTTGGCGGCTCAGTTCGAGAACGATGTGTTCCGCATCGGTGCCGAGACACGTCGCCGTCAAGCGACATCGGGACGCCGAGTCATTCGTCTGCCAAGTCGGACGCCAGCAGACGGAAAATCGTCGAGTCCTGGGACCAAGATGGGTGTCATCGCGGCCAAATCGAGTGTCGGTTCGGGGGTGATTTCGAGTTGAAGGCTACGCCAAAGACCCCGCCGGAAATTTTACGAAGAGCAAGCTCGTCGAGGTCTCCAATAGGGTCAGTTACGCGGTCGGTTAAGAGTGAGCGTCAGAGAATTAGGCACAATATGAAAAGCCGTTTGGGACGCAACAAAGTTTTCGTGCTACTGGGTGCCAAACCAACCAATCCACGAGGGTCTTGGTGTGCCCTTTCGTCGTATCATCGACGCGCGGTCTTCACACTCTGGGAAGATCAAATGACGGACGGATACAGCCAGTTGTCGTGGGAAGAAATAGCAAAACGGCCAGGCGGAGCGGATCAGAAGCGAGCGCTGGAACTGGTCATCGCGAAGAAAATTCCTGCTTTTGGACTGGTGTGCGTCGCCAAGGACACGGCCGCTGATCCAAGGCAAATCAAAGAGATCAAAGCGGATTACCTCGTGCGGCTGCAAATTGAAAAGGACGGGCGTGATATTTACGGGAAGCATTGCGGCCAAGTTCTAATGGCTGAGGTCGTTCGTGAAATCGGTGAACGATCGCGTTCGGCGAATGACGGACTAAGAGATTTGGAATCCGCACCATTGGGGAATGAACTCCCTGATCG
>JANNDA010000512.1:0-8258 GCA_031387195.1 Planctomyces sp.
TTGAACTGATCTGCCCCGGCGGAGGCCGCTACGTGTGGAACGAAGAATGGCAGACGATGGAGTCCACAATCTTTGGCTTCCCCGGCTCCCCGAAAATGCCGGACCTCCCCCCTGCCCCGCTCTTTCCATTCGCCAAGGGGAACTTTGGCATCACCTTTGAACTCGACGGCCTGCGCTCGCGAATTCATCTGGAACGGGACAAGCCGACGGCAAAATAAAGGTTCATCCAACCCCGCGCGATTTAGTCGGATGAACCTTATTTCCGAACCGCGACCAGATGCACTGTCGCCCCACGGCGAAAAGCGGCGTCTCGGATGCTGAGTAAGACGCCCCATGGCATCAGCAGGTAATACAGCAGTCGCAATACCATCCGGAGCAGCAGCGAGAACTTGAGTGGCACGGAGTGCTTTTGCAGCAGAACATACAAGCCGTTGCGAGGCAACGAACGGAATCGATTCAACCAGCTTTGAACCCAGCCGAACGGGTTGTGCCGCAGAGAAAAGTGATGTTCCGAGCGAATCTCAAATCCGCAACTCTCCAAGAGCTGACGTAACGCCGCAGCCGGAATGTGAAAGACGTGACGCGGTGGGTCCAAATGAAACCAATCTGCTCCGGCCCACTGAGCTTGAAAGCTGGTGAAGTTCGGAACCGCGACCACCAGCCTGCCACCGGGAACGAGCAGGCGATTGATTTCCGTCAGCGTTTCACGAATGTCTGAGATGTGTTCCAAGACGTGCCATAACACGACCAATTGAAAATGCTCCGGCGGATAGGCCGCATCCGTAAGATGATCGGCCACTCGAATGTGAACATCGCCAGTGACTCCCCGTGTTGCTTCGAGATCACGTTCGAGACCGTGTGCTTCGTATCCAAGTCTCGCCAATGCGCTGAGGATCGTGCCACGACCACAACCGACATCAAGGACGCGCGCTGCTGGCGGTAATCCGTGGGTGAGAAATCTCGCTCGTCGCCAAGAGAGCAGTCGAATCAACCACTCTGTCAATGCTTCAAACTTTGCGCCTTGAGTTCCGTAGTAGTCGGCAGGATAAAATTTCGCGAGTTGCTCTGCGGTCAGCAGCGGTAGCAGACGACCAAGTCCGCAGCGTTCGCAAGTCATGATCCGTTCAACCATGTTCTCCAACGCGAAGGTCGGATGAGCGGTTTGACACTGGCAAATCGGACAAGCGGAAGTTGCTTCGTGTGACGATCCATCGCCGCTGCGCAGATCTTGCACGGCCAGCGAGTAAAGCTGATGGACCTGATTGTTCAAAGGACGCTCCGCGTTGGTCATTCGGTCGATCGCTTGAGCACGTTGAGTAGCTCTAGCGCGGGTTGAAAATCGGGTCTTAACTTGAGTGCCGCCGTCAAATGTTCGATCGCCTTATCACGTCGCTTCATGTTGGCATATAGGCGGCCGAGGCCGAAATGAGCTTCCACGCATTCTTGATGGAGTTCTAAGGCGGCTAGAAATCGTTTTTCAGCCATCTTGGGTTGATCCAACTGCAACCACGCTTCTCCAAAATTCACCTGAAGTTGCCAAGCACGCGATCCCAGTTCTTCGGACCGCCCGAACTCTTCGATCGCCTCAGAATACTTCCCCTTCTGCATGAACTGGGCACCGAGCGTCATTCGCGCGGAGGCGTGGAATGCCTTGGCTCTTGGACGATCAGGGGCCGCGCGATCGGCTTGCTCGAAATATTCAATCGCCTTGCTCATGTTGCCCAACTGGAACTCAACAACGCCCAAGTTTAGCAGCAATGTGGGATTGTTCGGCTCCAACCGCAGACCTTCATCAAAGTGTCCTTGAGCCTCTTTACGTTTTCCCAATTCGAAGAGAGTCACTGCGAGATTGCTGCGAATCGTGACATTATTCGGCCGCCCTTCCAAAGCAATCTCCAAGCTCTTGACCGCTTCCTCGCGACGTCCCATTGCGCGGAGAATGTTGCCTTTCAAGTTGCACGCCAACGCATGCTTCGGGTCAACGTTCAAAATACTTTTCACCAAATTCATGGCCTCATTTTGCTGAGTGATCGGGCTAGGGCCACCTGGATTGGGAGTACTTGCGGTCTCGTAAAGCGCATAGGCCAAACTCAATTGGGCTCCGATGAAGTTCGGCTGGAGCGTCAATGTCTGACGGTAATGAGTCATTGCGGTCTCGATATCGCCGCTCTTCTCTAACGCGAAACCAAGGTTGTGATGCGCGAGGTGATTGTTCGGTTCGATTTCCAGGGCGTGCCGAAACAGAGCTTCGCTCGTCTTCCAATGTCCGACTTGCGAGTGAGTCATGACCATCAATCCGGCCAGTGCCAGTACCGTTACCAATCTCGTGACGCTACGTCGCCAACCGCTCGCTGGAATAAATTCGCTGACGCACCAGACAATGCCAAAAAACAGACCGATCATCGGAAAATACGTGTATCGATCCGCTCGTTGTTGTGCCCCAAGTTGCACAATTCCAATGACAGGGACCAGCGTTCCGAGATACCAACACCAGCCGACCCAACCCGCTGGAATCCGCTGTCGAGATCGGAACAGCAGCACGGTCAGGGTCAGCAACAGGACCAAGACACCTCCGGCCAGAACGAACGAAGTCCCTTCTTGCGGATGCAAATAAATCACCGACAACTTTGCGGGCCAAATCATGTCTCGCAGATACAAGCCGTAGGCGGTCACCGCATTCGCCGCTCGAATGGGCAGGCTCAGATGATTCAAAGAAGAAGTCGCGCCCGCTTTTGACTGCGCCCAACCAGCCACCGTGGTAACTCCCACGATGACCACGAACATCACCCATTTTTCCAAAACTAACTGCCGCCAACTCCTGGTTGGTGTCTGGCTGACTCGGCATAGCGGCCAATAGTCCAAGACCAAAAGTAGGAATGGGAACGTCACCAACATCGACTTGGACATCAGGCTGAGAATCAAAAACAGAATCGTGAACCAGTACGCTCGCCGCGAGCCACGGGCGTAACTGACGTAAGCGTGCAACGCGAGCAGACCGAACGCCGTGAACAGGACATCCTTCCGCTCAGCGATCCAAGCCACACTCTCCACGTGTAGCGGATGAATGGCAAACAGCAGCGCGACAACGAAACTCTTCCAACCCGATGCGGACGAGAACCGGTTCAACAAGCCGAACAACAGCAGCGTGTTTCCGATGTGCAGAAAAAGATTCGTCGCGTGAAAGCCCGCCGGGTTCAATCCGTAAATGCTCGAATCGAGCATCAACGACAGCCACATCAACGGGTGCCAATTCGCCGCGTCCAATGTCGTCAGCGCCCACCCAATGTTACTCCAACTCAGCCCTTGGCGAACAAACACCGCGTCAGTGACATACAACGGATCGTCATAAACCACGAACGTGCTGCTGAAGACCGGCCAAAAGGCTCCGAGTGTCAGAACCACGAGCAGCAGGCCACGATTCCGATTGTTCAAAGCAGGTTTCCTTCGCTTCACACGCCAGCCCAAAATTGATTTCTGGCGAGCGAGGCGGCATCACTTCGGCAAGAAAACACCGCTGAAGACTTCGGTCGCTGGGCCGGTCATGTAGACCTCGCCACTTTCGGACCATTCGAGGAGCAGATCGCCGCCGCGAAGATGAGCGGTCACTTTGCGCTGAGTCACGCCATTCAACACACCGGCGACCGCTGCCGCGCACGCTCCGGTACCACACGCCAGCGTCTCACCGGAACCGCGTTCCCAGACGCGCATCCGGAATTCGCTGGGCGAAATCACTTGGATGAACTCCGCGTTGACTCGGCGAGGAAACGCCGGATGCCGTTCGATCTCAGGGCCGACTCGCAACACCCAGTCGTCGTTGATCTCGTCCACGAACGTAACGCAGTGCGGATTGCCCATCGACACGCAGGTCACTTCAATTTCACGACCGGCCGCCGTCAGTTTTTGTCGAATCGGTGGATCACCCGGCAACGTCGTCGGGATGTCTGCGCTCTTGAGAATCGGCGCTCCCATGTTGACCCGCACTCGTTGCACGCGGCTGTCTTCGACCTCGCATTCCAACGACAACACGCCTCGACCGGTTTCGATCTTCAGCGCTTGCTGGCGAGCGACCCCGTGATCGTAGAGGTACTTCGCGACGCACCGCACCGCATTTCCGCACATCTCCGCTTCGCTGCCATCGGCGTTAAACATCCTCATGCGAGCATCCGCAATTTCAGACGGACAGATCAGGACGAGCCCGTCGCCACCGACACCAAAGTGCCGATCGCTGATCTCGATGGCCAACTTGGCCTCGTCTGCCGGATAACGCTCTTCAAAACAATTGACGTAAACGTAGTCGTTACCGGCTCCGTGCATCTTAGTGAAACGCATGATGAGTGAATCCTTATCGAAGCGACCCCATCGAGCTGGTCTACACCAGAGACCAGCCATCCGGCAAAACGCTGTCCTTGGGGACGATGATGATCCCGTCGCGCACGTAGACCCCGTTGATATCGCAATTGTGTTCGAGTCCGATGTGCTGCTGAATCTTCACCCCGCGACCGATTGAGCAATTCTTGTCGGCAATCACGCCGTCGAGCACGCTGTTGGCACCCACTCCAAGACGGGGGCGATTCTGTTGAGCATTGCTCGAACGAATCGCAGCGGTGTCGTACATGTCGGCCCCCATCAGGATCGAATTCCGAATGACCGCGTTCTGGCCGATGTGGCAACGGAGCCCGATCACGCTGTTTTCGATCACGCATCCTCTCTCGATCACACAGCCGTCCGAGATCAAGCTGTTCGTGACCGTCGCGCCATCCACACGCGTCGAAGGCAGATGCCGAGCCCGCGAGTAAATCGGAGCGTCATCGTCCGCAAACTCGAACGGTGGACTCGCGGAGGCGAGTGCTAAGTTCGAGTCGTAGAAGCTGCGGATCGTCCCCACATCTTCCCAATAACCGTCAAACAAATGGCACTGCACCCGCCGAGCACGGATCGACATCGGAAAGACTTCCTTGCCGAAATCTTGGTAATTGTTCTTCGACAGCAACTCGACCAGCACGTCGCGATTGAAGAGGTAAATTCCCATGCTGGCGAGGCAATCTCGGCCACGGCTGGGAATCCCTTGGGAATCGAACCACGCCGGGTCCGTGTGGACCATGGCGAGTTCCTCGTCAGTCTTTGGCTTTTCCAAGAAACCCTGCACGCGGCCGGTCTCATCAATCCGCATAATGCCGAACGATTGAGCCGCCTCACGATGAACCGGCAGCGCCGCGATCGTGGCATCCGCGCCCGATTCGACGTGCGTCTTGAGCATGTCTTGATAGTTCATTCGATAGATCTGATCGCCTGACACAACCAGCACGTATTCGACGCCGGGCTGTTCGAGATATCGCAGTTGCTTGCGAACCGCGTCGGCAGTCCCTTGATACCAGACCTCGCCCGAATTTGTTTGCTGTGCCGCCAGAATTTCCACAAATCCGCCACCAAACCGGTCGAACGCATACGTCTGACGAATGTGCCGATGCAGGCTGACGGAGTTGAACTGCGTGAGCAAATAAATCTGATTGATGTCGCTGTTGATACAGTTGGAAATCGGAATGTCGATCAGTCGAAACTTCCCTCCCAGCGGTACAGCCGGTTTGGAACGGTATTCCGTCAATGGAAACAGCCGAGACCCTTTCCCGCCGCCGAGAATCACGCAAACCATCTTTTTCATGCCCATAATTCGGACCTTCTTTCAAACAGCAGCGGGGGAATCTCGTAACGAAAGGGCGATCGCCAGAACTCAAAACATGACGTTGAACATGCTGAGGTCTGATTCTAATGGTGTGGAAAGCCACGTCGCTACCATCCAACTCACCGAGACTTAAACTCGTGACCATTTTCTTAATTTCTTAGCGCAAGGTTGAAAAGCGAACGGGAACGTTGAAATCAACAAGAGCCTTTAACTCCGTCATCCTAAAGCAGAAGCTCTTCATCCGCTTGAAAAAACGATCTACTCACGATGATCCGCACGGCAGCGACGACTTCGCTGAAGTTCGCCCAAGTCACAGTTGAAACTCTTTCGCACCACACTTAGAGTTCCCGCCCCGTGGCAGCCCACAGCGGATAGGTAGCTCAGTTGGTAGAGCACAGGACTGAAAATCCTGGTGTCGGCGGTTCGATCCCGCCCCTGTCCACTTCGCATAAACTCGCAGCGTGCCGCAAGTCGTGGCACACTGCGAGTTTTTGTTTGCGCTCGTCAATTGTGCTGTTCAGTACTTCGACCCCGACTGCGGCCCCTTGCGACACGATGCGGGGGCCTACTGCTGCGCCTAATAACGAGGCGGAAGTTGTGACGGTGACGGGCTCTTCGGATGGTTCGGATGTCTTTTGAGTCGATGTGACGGCTCGCGCTTGCATGACCGGATCGTCCGCCGCTGCATCGAACAAGTCATCGCCGACCATCAAGTAATGTGCCTCGCTGACCTTCATTGAGTGACCGATCCACTGGCTGACCGCGTGTTGTGGATGCCGTTTCGCCAAGTCGCTTTCGCAGGATCGGCACAACGCTTGGAACAGGTCATCCCACTCGGTGACGCAAATCCGCTTGTCACGTCCGTGTCGTCAACGAAGACGATCGCTCATGGCGGTTGTTTTCCTTGGCCCATTTTTGTGACGCTAGCCATGTCTGGCTTCCTCAAAACAACCGGACCTATTTTGCTGACTTCGATTTTGCACCATCTCGCCGAGACCACTTCTCACGAGTCGCAGTTTCGGTTGTGCTTGAGCCCGTCGTGCGGATGTTTCCCACGCTCTTCAGTCGCGTCTTCGGACGCCCTTGTTTGGCCTGCAGAAGGTCCGACAGCGTCCGTCCCATGAAATCAACGACGGCGCGAACAATCAGGCCGGAACGAGTCTCGCCGATCTTGGCCGCGTGCTGATCCATTGCGTCGAGCACTCGTTCGGGGACCGTAATGCTGAGCCGTTTGACGTTCGTGCGGAGTTTGGAATCGTCGATGCTGACGAGTGCCCAAGTCCCGCCAGCAAAATCACGATTCGATTTGTGCTTTTCGAGGCTCGTTGGACTCGGCACCAGTAGCCCTTCGGCGATCAGGCATTCCATGTGGAACTCAATCGCCTCTTTGGCCAGCGCCAACGTTTCATCCAGGGTCTCGCCTGCGGAAAAGCATCCCGGCAAGTCCGGCACGGTCACGCCGTAATCCGAGTTCGCGTCTTTGTGAATCACGATGGGAAAGATCATGGCTACTCGCTCCACCCCGTTTGTTTGAAGATCGACTTCAACGTCCCTTTTGGCAGATCTCTTTTCGGGTGCGGCACCGTCACCAATCCCGGCCGGATCGAATGCTTGAATTGCCGGAGTGCCAATCGTGTCAGTAACCGTTTCCTAGTTCGACTGTCTTAGATCTGCCGCTTGTTGATGTTGGACTAGCCCACGTTTTGCGTGCGCAACTAAGCGCGTATTGTGACGCGTAAGGAGCGAAGTTCATGTTGAAGCGTCGAGTGTTTACGAGGGAGTTCAAGGTCGCGGCCGTCGCGTTGGTGTCTCGTCAAGGGCTGAGTTTCGCGGAGGCGGCTCGGCGTTTGGAAATTGGCCAGAACCTGTTGCGGAGGTGGCGGGATCAATTGGCCGAGGGAGGCTCGTAGGCATTTGCGGCCAAGGCTCAGCCGACGGCGTTGGAGGAGGAGGTTCGTCGTTTGCGGGCCGAGAACGATCGGCTGCGGATGTAACGCGAGATCTTAAAAAAAGTTCATCCGCCTGAAGCGTCCCCAGACGCAACTTGCAGCATTTGTTGAAATTAACAATGGATTTTGGGAGGCATCACTCCGATGTCCAATGGTTGATTTCTAGGGTTGAGTTCGGATGAAATCCTTGAGCCGGGAGAAACGGAGGCTGGCTCTGCTGGGAAGCAACCTGCCAAGGGATATCTCGGTCTCCGATGCGCCAATGGCGTATCAGGCCCTGGCGGGGACTTCTCGGCCAGGGCCATGGTTTTTCGCAGCATTGGACATCGGAGTCATGCCTCCCAAAATCCACCGAGGAATTGCCCCGCGTACGCTTCAGTTGGATGAACCGTTTTATTCTTGGCGGAAACGTCCGCCCAGCGCGACCGCCACGAGGCGTGCCGCGTTGACTCAGGAAGTTCGCGAAGTGCATCGCATCAGCCGTGAGAACGTATGGAGCCGTGCGTGTGCATCAAGCGTTAGGCCCGCGTGGGACGAAGTGCGATCGCAAGACGGTGGGCTGGTCGATGTCGGAGCGGATCGACAGCCACTTGACGGTCGATGCGTTGGAGATGGCGGTGTCACGACAA
>JANNDA010000520.1:0-10291 GCA_031387195.1 Planctomyces sp.
CGCATCGCGAGCGAGCAATCGGACATACAGCCGCGATGGAACACCTTGATTGACGTTCCAGACATAGCTGCCAGTATCGGGTTGCGAATTGCAGATCGGCTCCCAGGGGCCGTTCGGGTTCGCAGCGTAGAACAGCGACACCGGCTTATCGCTCGGATTGTCGTCACTGATACGCCACGAGATCGTGATCTTGTTCATCGAGCCGCCGGCACCTTGTTGGACCGGCATGAGTTGAGCGGCCGGCGGCGTGCGATCGACCACGATGATGATCGCTGGTTCTTCCCCGCCCTGTGGCGGTTCGTCGGAGAGGCCGGCTCCGCTGCGAACTCGGATCCCGAATCCATAAATACCGTCTTCAGGAACTTCGACCACGAACGGACTTTGCTTGTCGGGATCTTCGCCGTATTTCCACCACTTCTGGCCGTTGTTTTGGGTGACAAAGAGTTCGACCGCACTCACCCCCGAAGGTCCGACATCGTCGATGCGATAGTTGATTTCAAAACGATGCGACTTCACCGCTCGGAAGCGACCGCTCGCCGGAAGGCGGCTGCGACCCATGCCCCACTCCGCGGTGCTGACTCGCCCCTGCCCAGACGAACTGGCCAGCGGAGTTGGCGGGAACGCATTCGTCGCTTTCGCTTCGTTCGGAAATTTGGTGGTGGGGAAGTTTTGTGCGGACGGAGCACCCGGTGTCGGGAATGATGAGAAGGGGTCATTCGGGGCAGGTGGCACACTGGCACTCGCGGGTGATCCGAACGGGAATTGATTTGATGACGAGAAATCGGAACCGCGATTCCCTCCGGCGACCGGCTGCGTGTAGTCAGCGGCATCTGGTCGGCGACGCATCTGTCCCGCTGGGAGTTGTTGTCCCATTGGCTGCTGTCCGGAATTTTGCACCACGACCGCTGTCTGAGCCGAACCGACGTTGCCCGCGCGGTCAGCCACCGAGCCGCGCACCGTGACTTGTCCGCCCGTCGGAATGCTCCACGAGGTCTGTCCGGCCGCTTGAACCTTCACGCTGACCTGCTGCCAGTCGTTTCCACCTTGCGAAAATTCGAGCAGCAGTTTGCTGGGATCAAGGTTCGTGTCCGAAGCGCTCCAGGAGAGGCTGACTTTGCCGGGCTCAGCCTGCTGCAACAGCAACTGCAGATCGGGATTCTGGCGATCCACAACCACAATGAGACCGGGCTCGATCACGTCGTTATCCGGATGCAGTTGATTCCGTCCATCGAGCGTTCGCACGGCGAACCAAAACTCGCCATCAGTTGCCGCTTTGAAATCAAAGCGGCTCGCATCCGGAGCGACCGATTGCGCGTGTTGCCATTCGAGGCCGCCATTGCGTGACAGAAACAGTCGGATTTCCTTCGCTTGCAGACGTCGCATTTCGGCTTGATCGAACCGAAACGGAATGCGAAAGCTCGGTTGATTGGTAAAGATCGGATTGGGAAGTTGCTGCGCCCCAGCTTGCGCCGTGCTCAGTAAACAGGCCAAACAGACCGCCCAGCGAAGAATCGGTTTCATGACGGACGTCTCCACGTCGGTGCGAGCGTTCCGTTCCTCGGCAGCATACGCCGATCGAACGGAGCATCTGCGCGATGCACCGAACCTCCTCGTCCGTATCGGCGGTGAGCGTCGTAAGACTTAAAGCGAAGATTGGGATGCCGCCGATTTTTCCGCGGAGGCAATTTGGAGCGAGAGCGTTGCGATCACATTCCGCTGCGGCACCGCTTCATCAGGGCGACGTATTGAGAGGCCAAGTCGCGGATGCGGTCCATGTTGCCGGACTCGACGGCCGATTTCTCGACGAGCTGACTGCCGAGCCCGACAGCGCATGCTCCCGCCTTGACGAACTCCGGCAATGTTTTCAAGTCCACTCCGCCAGTCGGCAGGATGCGAACTTGAGGCAGCGGGCCGCGAATCGCTTTGAGATAGTTCGGCCCGACACAATCGGCCGGGAACAGTTTCACGATGTCGGCCCCGGCCTCCCAAGCGGTGACGATCTCGGTCGGCGTGAACGCTCCGGGCATGACCAGTTTGCCGTACCGCTTACAGAGCTTGATAACGTCGAGATTGATCGCAGGTGAGACGATGAACTCCGCTCCGGCCAGAAGTGCCGCTCGACAGGTCTCTGGATCGAGAACCGTTCCGGCTCCCAAGAGGATTTTGTTACCCAAATCTTTTCGGACAGCGGCGAGGATTTCGAGGACGTTGGGAACCGTGAAGGTCACCTCGATGACATCGATCCCTCCCTCATAGAGAGCCCGTGCGACATTCACTAATTGGTCGCCAGAAGTGGCTCGAATGATGGCGACAATGCCGCAATCCAGAACTCGTTGCAGGTCGGAGGGAGTACTCATCAGGCACCTCGAAAGTTGAGCGAAAGGGAATTGAGCGGCCGATTCTAAGCCGAGCAGTCGTTCGTTTCATCTCGCCGAGCGGTCTTGTTCCGATTCCACCGGCTGCTGATAATCCTCGCCGTTGAACGCTCCACGAGTCGAAAGGGCTGATCGGTGATTCTTGCCGCCAAACGAGTGACTTTACAGTCGTTGATTTCACAGTTCTCGAAGGGACATGGCTGGATTTGGGCAGTGCTGGTGGTCGTCTCCGTGATCGTGTTATTCGCGATCGTGATCAAATTGAAGGAGTGGTTTCGCAGCCAAACTCAGTCGGAGTCTTCACCAGAACAACTCCTTCTGGAGTTCCGTAAGGCTCATCAACAGGGCGAATTGTCCGCCGACGAATACAAAACCATTCGCGAGCAACTTTTTAAGAAATCGGGTGAGGTAGGTCAGAAGGACATTTCCGGAAGCGGACCTTCTGCCGGTGAGTCGGTTCGAACCTCGCATCCCAATAGTGAGTGATCCCCGTCAGGAGGGGTGCCGATATCGGTGGAGACTCGCTTGCCCGGCGTGTCTCTGTCAGGGTTCCCTCGCTCATCGAGAGACTCCGACAAAGTTCCCAGGAGAGCACGGATGCTGTCTCCTCACCAGGCGAGAAGATCGTGATCGCCATCCCAAGGTGTTGAGGTTTGACCGACAGCGTTGAAGGAACCCACATGGCCTCTTCTGGAAAAGATTTTACAACCGGTCCGAGCAAACGTGGCCCGACCGGCAAAAAGAACGCAAGCTGTTCTTTCTGTCGCAAGAGCTACCGCGAAGTTGGACCTCTGGTCGAAGGACCGGATGATGTCTATGTCTGCGGCGAGTGCGTCGAACTGTGTCAATCAATACTTGATCAGGAACGCCGCCGCCGCGGTACGCCTCACAAACTGTTCACGAAAGTTCCGACACCACGGGACATCGTCAACCACCTCGACAGCTACGTTGTCGGTCAGGATCAGACCAAAAAAGTGCTCGCGGTCGCGGTCCACAATCACTACAAGCGATTGATGCTCAACACCGAGGCCGACAACGAAATCGAAATCGAAAAATCGAACGTGTTGATGATTGGTCCGACGGGGTCAGGCAAGACGTTGCTGGCCAAAACGCTGGCGAAATTCCTGCAAGTCCCGTTTGCTATTGGCGACGCGACGACGCTGACCGAAGCCGGTTATGTCGGTGAGGATGTTGAAAATCTCCTGCTGAAACTGCTGCATTCCTGCGATTTCGACATCGAAGCGGCTCAACGAGGGATCGTGTTCATCGACGAGATCGACAAGATCGGAAAGACGTCCAGCAACGTGTCAATCACTCGCGACGTCTCCGGCGAGGGTGTTCAACAAGCGTTGCTCAAAATGCTCGAAGGAACCGTTGCGAACGTCCCGCCTCAGGGAGGCCGCAAGCACCCAGAGCAGCAATACATTCAAGTCGATACCACCAACATCCTCTTCATTTGCGGTGGAACGTTTGTGGGTTTGGAAGACATCGTTGGCCGACGACTCGGTCGCAAGATGATCGGATTCGGTCAGGACAATGCCGCGTTTGACAACAAAGAACGCCGTCACGATGTCATTCACGATACCAACGTCGAAGACATTCTTGAGTTCGGCTTGATCCCCGAATTGGTTGGCCGTCTGCCAGTGCTGACAACGCTCAGCAAGCTGTCGGAAACCGATCTCGTGCATGTGCTGACCGAACCCAAGAACGCGCTGATTCGGCAGTACCAGAAGTTCTTTGAGATGGAAGAATCTCAGCTCGAAGTCACTCCGGAAGCGGTGCGTGAAATCGCCAGGATTGCGATCCAGAAAGACACGGGAGCTCGCGGACTTCGCAGCGTGATCGAGAGTGCGATGTTCGAGATTCTCTTCGACCTCCCCGACCAGGAAGCTGGCAAAAAGTACGTCCTGACCCCGGAGGTTGTCCGAGGTCAAGCACGACTGTTCCCACGCGACGACTCTGCTGCGGCGTAGTTACCACCAAGTAACTCGAAGCGTGAGCGAGACTGAAACGAAAAACGCCGTCGGACGATTGATGTCCGACGGCGTTTTCCATTTTCGGAATCTGAGCACAAAACTACTTCGCGACGGGCGGGGCGTAACCGGGAGCGGCAATAAACATCTTCACTTCCTTGCCGTCATCCGTGTTCCACAGCCGAACTTCGCCTGTGTAGCTACCAGCGGCCACACGCTTGCTTGCCGCGTTGAATGCCACGGAGTAGACCCAGTCGGTATGACCCGCCAGTGAGAAGACTTGCCCACCATCGGCAAACTTGTGAATGCGTGCGGTCTTGTCAGAACTGGATGAGTAGATCATCCCTTCCTTGGTGGTCGAAATGCGGAAGACGTCGCCGCCAAATCCGCCAATCGCGCGAGCCTGTGCCGCATCCGAAACGTTCCACACGCGAATTTGTTTATCCGCGCCACTGGTCACTACCTGACTCCCGTCCGGTGAAAACCCAACGCCGAAAACCGGCTGAGCATGCGCGTTGAACGTCACCAGCGAGTCGCCAGTTTTCAGATCAAAAACTTTGGCAGTTTTATCGCGACTCGCCGACGCGAGCTTGGTTCCATCCGGTGACCAAGCGACGTCCATGACCCAATCGGCGTGATCTTCGATCGCCAGCAACTCCTTGCCGGTCGCCACTTCAAAGACACGGATCGCTCGATCCGCACCGCCGCAGGCCACTTTCGTGCCGTCGGGACTGAGTGACACCGCGAAGACCGAGTCGTCGGTCGATACCAAATCGCCGAGCAACTGGCCGTTCTCGACATTGAAGATCTTGACCTCACCAATCTGAGCCGGAGTTCCTGCCGCAACGAACAACGTCTTGCCATCCACGCTGAATTCGAGGTCATAAACACGTTCCGCGACATTGCCGATGCGACGCACGAGCGCTCCGTCAGCCGGATTCCACAGCACAACTTCGTGATATCCAGAAGTTGCCAGCAGCGAACCATCCGCGTTGAACGCGACCGCCGTCACCGGCACTGGAACGGGGTATTTGTCGGGGGCAGGCGGCTGAATCTCTTTCGGAACGATACGAATCAACTGCGACGTCGCCTCAATCCCCGCATTCAGCGTCGCACCGGTCGCGATCCATTTCTCGACAGTTGCGATCTGCTCTTTCGTCAGCGGATCGGCGTCCTTGGGCATCGAGCCATCTTTGAGCATCGCCAACAATGTTGAGCCCATGTCGCCAGGTTTTACGGCCTCGCCGCTTTCGCCACCTTTGAGGATCGCGGCGAACGTTTCCATGTTGTACCGCCCCTTGGCGGTGCGAGCGTTGTGGCAGGCCAAGCAGCGTTTCGCAAAGATCGGTGCGACGGAATGAGAGAACGACACCATCCGCCCCAGCGAGATCAAGCCACCTTCGACCACTCGCTGTTTTGTCACCCATTCCGTATTAACCGCCGCCAGCGCATCGGCGGTCTTTTGAACTTCCGGCTGGAACGCCTTCACGTCGCCGTCCAACTTCGTGAGCAGAACCGTTGACTCAGCAATCGTCTTCTTTGCGACCTCGACCGTTTGCGTTGTCGCAGTGACAACGGCAACCGCATCAGCAGCGAGTTTCTGAGCCGCTAGAGCTTTCGCTTCCTCTTCTTTGGCTTTCTTGGTCGCCTCTTCGGCGGCCTTGGTCGCCACGTCAGCAGCAGTCTTCGTGTCGGTGAATATTTTTGTGGCAGCTACCTTCGCGGCTTCCGCTTTCGTGGCCGCTTCTTGAGCCGGTTTGAGCTTTTCTTCGCTGGACTTCAGCGTCGTTTGAGCCATCGTCAGCGCTGTCTTCAGCTTGGCGATCTCATCACTGAGTGATTTCGCTTTGTCCTGAACCACTTTTAGTTGCTGCGAAGCGGCGTCCTTGCGACCCTTGGCTTCGTCTGCCTGCTGCTTGAGCTGGCCGAGCTTTTCTTCCGTCACCGGTTCATCAGCGACAGTTCGTGAAGAGGCAATGCTGAAAATCGACAAGGCCATCACGGAGGCCAACACCAGGGGACGAGGAGCAAGTGGAATCATCAGGCAATCCTTTCCGGAAGGCGTTCACCGCTCGGAGGCGGCGGAGAATCGAAGCGTTTCGGCGCTCCTGAATCCGAGGTTTCCAAGGCAGGGCGTAACGGCGGGAGTCTCGCACACGTGAATGCGCGATGGTTCGGAACAGCATCCCTTGATGGATCAGAGGTGTCAAGCAGCCGCTATAGGCTCGTTGATCCGAGGTGTCCTCGTTGACCAAGCAACGTGAGCAATCGGAATGGACCGAGCCAAAACAAATTGTCTGGTACTCGGCACAGTCAACAAAAAAACCAGCGAGGCTTTCGAGCGAGAGCCCCGCTGGTTTGGTGTGTGTGCGTTAGTGACCGCCCCAGGGCGGCGCAACGACTACTTGCGATGCCGAATACGGGCACGCATACGTCGCTTGTTGCTGCCAATTTTACGTCGGCCGCGACCGGTTCTCTTAACTCCCATTGCTGAAGACTCCGTCTGGTCAATTGGAAACTGAACGTGACCCGAACATCACTGATCCCGTGAAACGAGGCGGGACTTTAGCAACCACGCCAAGTGGCTTCAACGCCGATCCTCCCCTGTCAAACCTCCCGTCAGGGTGACTTCAGAAAATTTTGCTCAAGATCAGGTAAATCACTCAAGACCGTCCCGATCGGACTCCAAATGCGGAAATTCGTCATCGTCAGACACGTTTCCAATCCTCAACGTCATCCTAGAGGGCACATTCTCCTTCGGATCGACACCATCACTGCGATCGCATCCAACGAGGGAGTGCCATGCAAAGAGATAAGAAGGTCGGGTTGGCGTTAGCCATTCTGCTGTGCAGCATTGTCGGAGCGTTCTTCATTCGTGACGAATCGCCGCGAGGCAACACCCCGGAATTGAAAGACCCCAAGCAGTTGGATGCGACAATCGCTCAAGGGGACAAGTCCCCTTATTCTGAGCCGGATTCGCGTCGTACCAACAACGGGCAGCGGAACGATCGCAATGCCCGTCCGTGGGAGTTGCCGGACTTTGTGCGAAAGGATGGCGATCGAGCCGCCGGTTCGCCGGGAAAGGCCATTACCTCCAAAGACCCATTCGACAGGGGCATTTGGAACAACGGTACTTCAGACATCACGAGCCTCACTCCGCCCACAGATGACGAGACCTCGGCAGTACCGATCCCACGTGGCAATGAGGTCTGGGAGATTCCAGGGAAGAACGACGTTACGACGGCACGGAACAACGGAGGCGATTCGCCAGCAGGGCCGAACAAGTTGCGGAGTCATGTCGTTGTCGCCGGAGAAACGCTCTCCTCAATCGCGGGCAAATATCTCGGCACGCAGGCCCGCTATTTGGATATCTTTCAAGCCAACCGCGACCAGTTGAAAAGTCCGGACGATTTGAAGGTCGGTATGAAGCTCAACATTCCCGGTCGCAACAACGAGCCGAAGCCGAATTCGCGATCGACAATCACCGATCGAGTGACGCCGAACAATTCGAGCAGACCCAATCGCCAGCCTCCGGTTTCATCGACCAGTAAAGTGACTGAGAAGCCGAAGCCGGCGGAGAGTTCAACCGACTTTCCGCCAAAAAAGGTGCAGTTCAAACCCTCAAAGACCGGTCCCACGATTCGTCGATCAGCAGAGGCCGACGCGGCTCCCAGCGGGAAGTCTCTGACGCAGAAGCCTCCGCAAGACTTGCTCGAAGTTGATGACGGAATTCTGGCAGAACTCGAACGGAACACGGAACCGCAAGCAGTCGCCAAGAGTGAAGAACCGCAGGAAACTCCAACTGTCCCACGAGTGGCTCAAGTCGATCCTGAGAGCACGCACTCAGCCGAATCGAAGTCCGAAGCACCGATGCCAGAAGAGCCCGCCAATTAACTCGAAGGCGTTCGCGCGGGCAGACGCTCCAGAACGTTCCAAATCCATCGTCACCCGAAGCGTTTGCCCTCGCGACCGTTTCGGGTGACTTTTGGTATCCGCTTCACCGCAAGGGCCACTTGCTGTTCGATCAACCGCTTTCGCTGGCGCGATTCACGGCCTAGAATCCTGCGTCGCTTGCGGTTGTCGCGGGCATTTTGACAGCCCGTGGTAGTCCGGCATGTCTGAAGCCACTCTCTCCTTCGACGATCAGGAACTTGTCCGCACCCTGTTTGGAGAGCGCGATCGGCACCTGCGAAAGGTGCGTGAATCTGTCGGCGTGGATGTCGTGATTCGTGGCGATGAGTTGCATCTTGTCGGCACTGACGCCCAGGTCGAAAGCGGTCGTGAAATCTTTTCCGAGTTGCAAGCGATCATCGAACACGACGGTGTGCTGCGCGACAGCGAAGTACTGCGTGTGATCGAAAAGCACGTGAGCCATACAAAGTTGGAGCCAGACTGCGACTCGCCATCGGCACTTCCGGTCTCCGTTCCAGCCAACGGCAACGGCTCGAAATCGAAGGCTCCGGCATCGGGCGGTGGGATCGAAGTCTTCGAGCGAGCGAAGAAAATTCATCCACGCACGGCGGGACAATCTGAGTACGTCGAAGCGATCCGTAAGAATGACATAGTGCTGTGCGTTGGTCCGGCAGGTTCGGGGAAAACGTACCTCGCCGTGGCGATGGCGGTGAATGCGCTGCGACAAGAACAGGTCCGCAAAATTGTCCTCGTTCGACCTGCGGTGGAAGCGGGCGAACGGCTCGGTTTCTTGCCGGGCGACCTGCAATCCAAGCTGAATCCGTACCTGCGGCCGTTGCTGGATGCGCTCAACGACATCCTGTCCTTCGAGCAAGTCAAGCGGTACATGGAAAGTGATGTGATTGAGATTGTGCCGCTGGCGTACATGCGCGGCCGGACGCTCAACAACACATTCATGATTCTGGATGAAGGTCAAAACACGACCGTCACGCAGATGAAAATGTTTCTGACTCGCATGGGACAAGAGTCGAGAATTGTCGCCACAGGTGACGTGACGCAGATCGACTTACCGCCAAACGTCCCTTGCGGAATGATTGATGCCGTTGGCCGACTGGGGCATCTTCCCGGATTGGCGTGCGTGCATCTGACCACGAAAGACATCGTGCGGCATCGACTCGTGGGTGAGATTGTCCGAGCTTATGACGACGACCAACCAGCCCACGGAAAGCGACGACCTCGATCCTGAACCGCAACAGTAACCCGAAGCGTTAGCGAGGGCGGGCGCTCCAGCAGACTCTAAATTCATCGTTTTGTGGAGCGTCCGCCCTCGCTTACGCTTCGGGTTATTGTTGTCTGAGAGTATCACCGCAGAAAAACCATCGCATTCGGCGATCACATCGAAACAACATGATTTTATTCGGGCCAACTTCTTTTCGTCGTCAACGGGCCGCTCGGCTTTCCGCAGTCGGAGAGTCCTCGTTTTGGGGGCGATTTGGCGATGCGTTTTCTGACCGCAATACCCTGTCGCGGCTGTTTCTTTGTTTGCTGGCAATCGCCGCGTTGTTGGTTGCGATCGAGGCTTGGCGGGTGCCGTTCACGTATCGGCTGGGCGATCATCAACCGCACGGCGTGTTGGCTCAGGTTCCGTTCAAGCGAGTCAACAAATTTGAGACGGATCGGATTCGTGCGCAGATTGAAGATCAAGTCCCGTTTGTTTTTCGATTGGAACTTCACCCGCCCCGTGAGCTGCTCGTGTCGCTGAAGGGTGATCTGGAAGAGATCGCTCATTCCGAAACATTGGAGTCAGTCCGGGCAAGCACACGATCGGCGTTCGGGTTATGGACCGAGGGTGATCGTTCGATGGACGACATGACTCCGGAAAAGTACGAGCAAGAGTTCAAATTATTGCGGGCCGCGATTTACTCCGGAGGTGAGTTTGATCCGGAAGCGATCGATCCCAACCAGACGATGCCCGACGACATGGCGGATCGTGTCTCGCTGCTCTTGGACGATACGCAGGAGTTTCTGAAG
>JANNDA010000535.1:0-1851 GCA_031387195.1 Planctomyces sp.
CTTCAGAAAACGATGAATTCAGAGTCTTGTGAAGTGCCCGCCCTCGCTGACGCTTCGGGTTACTTACGCTGCATCCTTTGTTGCAGCCAACTCAATTTCGTAAGACACTCCCCGCCTCACCTGAACTGATTTTCGATTCGACTTCGATTGAGAATGAACGGCGACGATGACACTCTTCTGCATTTCCGGCGGCACGGTTTACGACCCGACGAACAACATCGACGGCGTCGTCCGCGACTTGTGGATTCAGGATGGGCGAGTCATTGCCTCTCCGAGCGATCCAAACATTAGGGCGGATAAGACGCTCGATGCGACGGGCTATGTCATCATGCCCGGCGGCGTCGATATGCACTGCCACATCGCCGGGCCGAAGGTGAATACGGCTCGCAAGATGATGCCCGAAGAGAAACGGGTCGCGCCGATGATCACGCGGACGAAGAACACTCGGTCGGGGACCACGGGGTCTGTGCCGAGCACTTTCGCGACGGGATATCTTTACGCGGGACTGGGCTACACGACCGCTTTTGATGCGGCGATTCCGCCATTGATGGCTCGGCACACGCACGAGGAGTTCGATGACACACCAATCATCGACAAAGGCTTTTACGTGTTGATGGGCAACAACCACTACATCATGCGACAGCTCGAAAAGAATGAGCCAGAGCGACTAAAGGCGTATGTGGCGTGGCTGCTCAATTCGACGAAAGGTTACGCGGCAAAGATCGTGAACCCCGGCGGCGTTGAGGTCTGGAAGAGCGGCGGCGGGAACTCGCACGGGCTCGATCAACCGGTCGATCACTTCAACGTCACGGCGCGGCAGATCATCACCGGAGTGGCTCAAGCGACGAACGAACTCGGCCTGCCGCATCCGGTGCATATTCACTGCAACGATCTCGGTATGCCGGGCAACTGGACGACGACGCTGGAAACGATGAAGGCCCTCGAAGGCCGACGCGGACATCTCACGCACATCCAGTTTCACAGCTACGGCGGTAACAAGGACGAGCAAGCGACGTTCCGCTCCGAGGTGCCGCAACTCGTTGATTACGTGAACTCGCACGAGAACGTCACCGTCGATATCGGCCAAGTGATGTTCGGTAACACCGCGTCAATGACTGGCGACGGGCCGCTGGGTTACTTCCTGCACAAGGTCTACGGTCGCAAGTGGTTTTCCTCCGACACCGAAATGGAATCGGGCTGCGGCATCGTCCCGATTACGTACAAAGACAAGAGCCTCGTGCATTCGTTGCAGTGGGCGATCGGCCTCGAATGGTATCTGCTGATCAACGATCCGTGGCGCGTCGCCATGAGCACCGATCACCCGAATGGCGGCTCGTTCCTGGCGTATCCGGAAATCATCGCGCTGCTCATGAGCCGAGCCAAACGGGACGAAGTCCTCGCCCGCATCCCGGCTGGTCTGCGCGAACGCTGCACGCTGCCGGATTTGTCTCGCGAGTACACGCTCAATGAAATCGCGATCATCACGCGCGCGGCTCCGGCCAGAATGCTCGGCCTGAAACAAAAGGGGCACCTCGGCCCCGGAGCGGATGCCGACATCACGATCTACCAACCGAACATCGACATCCAGCGCATGTTCGAGTTACCGCGATATGTCGTCCGCGCCGGAGTGATCGTCGTCGATAACGGCGAGATCAAAGAAAGCCTCAACGGCAAACTGTTCCACGTCGCCCCGGACTACGACCTCGCCGCGTTGCCAGACATCAAAGAATGGTTCGAGAACAACTACTCGATCCAATTCAGCAACTACCCGGTCGGCGACGAGTACCTGCACCAGCACGAAGTGGTGCCGATGCGTCTCTGATATTCCCCCACCGACCCCGTGTCGGTGGT
>JANNDA010000545.1:0-8083 GCA_031387195.1 Planctomyces sp.
CCGATGGGCTGCGTCACGCTCCCGGCTTCGGGACGATGGCGGCAAACATCTTGTGGGTGCTGACTCTGCTCGTCGGTTTGGTCGTGCTGTTGCCCAGCCAGATGTCGATCGTCGAAGACTTCAGTCGTCGTTGGACAGACATCATCTGGTCGGCGAATCGTCGAGTTCGAGAAAACTGGCGCGACGATCAAGCCAAGCTGATTTACTACGCGATCCTCTTCACCTACGTCGCTTGGACCTTCGTCGCCGCGTTTGTTTTCAGCCAATACGGCACGCCGAAATTGATGACGCTGATTATCGCGAATCTCAACAACTTGGCGATCGGCGTCACGGCGTTTCATCTCTTGTGGGTGAACCGTACTCTGCTCCCCCCACCGCTGCGGCCGAGGTGGTATCACCAACTCGGTTTGTTTTTGTGTGGCGTGTTTTACCTCGGCTTGGCGGGGTTGGTGTTTATGACCAAGCAATGGCCGGGGATCCGCGAGATGCTTTTCGGGTAAGGCAGAAAGCAATTGGTCGTTGGTTATTGATCGTTGGTCATTGGTCATTGGTCATTTGGAGAAGACAAAGACAGGATCAACGAGAACGTCCAATGAGTGCCGTCCGAAGAAATGACCGATGATCAATAACCAACGACCAATTGAGCCCTCAGAAATTATGGAGCAGCAAGTGTCATTGAACCTTTTCGATCTCACCGGTCGCGTGGCCGTGATCTCCGGAGCCGCGCAGGGTTTGGGTCGAGCGATGTCACAGGCGGTCGCGGAATACGGCGCTGACGTCGTGCTGCTCGACTTGAATGAAGAGGGTTTGAACAAGACTGCCGAGTCGATTCGGTCGCTCGGTCGCCGAGCGTTGCCGGTGCGCTGCAATGTTTCCGAGCCGGACCAAATTCGGGCGATGTTCGCTCAGGTCGATCGCGAGTTCGGGCGCGTCGATTTTCTGGCCAACGTGGCGGGAGAAGGAATCCTCGGCAAGCCGGAAGAGATCTCGCTGGCAGACGTCGAACAGACGTGGCGGAATCTCGTGCTCGGTCGCTTCTGCATGTGCCAAGAGGCGGGACGTCGCATGTTGGCGCAGGGTCGAGGGAGCATCGTCAACATCGGCTCGATCGCCAGTCAATCGGCACTCGGAAGGAGCCACATCGCCTACAGCATGGCGATGGGCGCGGTCATTCAAATGACTCGCGAACTCAGCACCGAATGGAGCAGTGCCGGCGTGCGAGTGAACTCAATCCTCCCCGCGCAGGTCGTGAACCCCAGCCTCGAAAAACGGATGGCCGAAGATCCTGCGTTGAAGACAAAGTTCTTGTCCGGCATCCCCACCGGCCGCATGGGGCAACCGAGTGACATTCAAGGCTTGGCGGTCTTCCTCGCCTCGGATGCTTCGAGTTGGATTACCGGTGCGATCATCCCCATGGACGGCGGCAATACGGCAATGAACGCGGGCGGGACGCGGCGATATCGGGAGTAAGACGGGGGAGCATTGGTCGTTGGTTATTGGTCATTTGGTTATTGGTCATTTGGGGAAGAGAAGAATTGACGCGGAGATGAAGTCATGCGTGATGAGAATTTGGCGGATGAGTTACAGAATCGGTTGATTGACTTTGCAGTTCGAATCATCAACGTTGCCGACGCTTTGCCAAGTTCGCCTGCGGGGCGTCACATTTCGGGACAGATTCTCCGATGCGGGACATCGCCTGCACCGAACTATGCGGAGGCTCGTGGTGCGGAAAGCCGAGCGGACTTCGTTCACAAGCTCAAGGTCGCGTTGAAGGAACTGAATGAAACCAGCGTCTGGCTGAAAGTCATCGGCAGGGCCCAATTGCTGAAGCCAGCTTTGCTGACACCGCTGACCGAAGAGAATCAACAACTCAGCCGCATCCTCAACGCCTCGATTTCCACCGTGAAACGAGCATCTCAAAACGATCAATCCGCTCGAACCGATAGCGAGGCAACCAACACCAACAGTGAATCACAAAACGGCTCGCCGCCAGAAACCCCAGCAAACCCAAATGCCGCTGCCCCTTCTCCTCCAAATGACCAATGATCAACGACCAATAACCAACGACCAATTTTTCCTCTTCGTCGCCTGCCCGCAACCAGCCATTCTGAGTTCCCCCCAATGACCAATGACCAACGACCAATAACCAACGACCAATGCCTCCGCCTCTACAAAAAGATGCAGGTCATCCGACTCACCGAAGAAGAACTCGCACGTTGTCATCAGCGCGGGTTGGTTCTCGGCGCGTGTCACACGTATGTTGGCGAGGAGGCGATTGCTCCGTCGGTGTGTGCTCATTTGGGACCGGATGACTCGGTCTTCAGCACGCATCGCGGGCACGGACACGCACTGGCGAAGGGGGCTCACCCGCGCGAATTGATGGCGGAGTTGTTTGGTCGCGAGACCGGGCTGTCACGCGGGCGCGGTGGGAGCATGCACTTGTTCTCGCCGGAGATCGGCATGATGGGAACCAGCGGCATCGTCGGGCCGTGCATCTTGCAGGCGTGCGGCGGTGGGTATAGCGCCAAGCTGATGCAGACGGGGCGTGTCGCCGTCGCGTTCTTCGGCGACGGAGCGGTGAACAACGGTGCGTTCCACGAAGGGCTGAACATGGCGGCGATCTGGAAGCTGCCGGTGTTGTTCATTTGCGAGAACAATCAGTTCGCGACCGAGATCCCGTTTGCTTACGCGAGCGGCAATCCGAGCGTCGGCAATCGCGGGGCGGCGTATGGCATTCCCGGGTTTGAGCTCGACGGCAACGATGCTTTGACCATTCATCGCGTGGCGGGCGAAGCGGTCGCACGTGCTCGAGCGGGCGACGGACCGACGCTGATTGAATGCAAAACATATCGCACGCGGGCTCACGCCGAAGGGATGGGAGACTTTGGTTATCGCACTCGCGAGGACGTCGATGCTTGGAAGTTGCGCTGCCCGATCGCTCGGCTGCGGCAGCAACTGATCGCTGACGGAAGTGCGACCGCAGCGGAGTTGGACGCGATTGATGCCGAAGTGAAATCGCTGGTCGAGGAATCGCGACGCTTCGCTGAAGGGAGTGCCTGGCCGAGCGCGAGCGATGCGACGCGGCATGTCTACTGCGAGCAACCGTCCCCGCCGCGCAGCCCGATTCGGAATGACGCGCCCGCGCCCTCTTCCGAGACGCGAGAGATCACTTACACGCAGGCGACTCACGAAGCGCTCTCCGAAGAAATGGCGAAGAACCCGCGCATCTTTGTGATGGGCGAAGGGATCGGCGTTCGTGGCGGCAACTTCAAGACGACGGCGGGGCTGTTTGATATCTATGGTCCCGTGCGGCTCTGTGACACGCCGATCTGCGAGCGCGGATTCGTGGGACTCGCCTGTGGTGCGGCGATGACGGGGACTCGGCCGGTCATCGACTTCATGTTTGCTGACTTCGTGATGGACTCCGTCGGCGAGATCGTCAATCAGATCGCCAAGATGCAGTACATGAGCAGCGGGCGTCTGAAGATGCCGGTGTTGCTCCGCGGTTGCATAGGCATCGGGCACTCCGCCGCGACGCATCACTCTGGCAGCTACTACGCGATGTACGGTCAAGTTCCTGGCCTGCGAGTGGTCGTCCCATCGACGCCGTTCGACGCGAAGGGATTGCTCAAGCGAGCCCTCAACTGCGATGACCCGGTGCTGTTCCTCGAACATCGCGAGCTGCTGACCGTCAAAGGGACGGTGCCGACGGAAGAATACGAAATCGAATTCGGCAAAGCGGCGGTCGTGCGAACGGGGCGAGATGTGACCGTCGTCGCACTGGCTCGCATGGTTCAGCAAACGCTGTCGGTCTGCGAGGAATTGGAACGCGAGGGGATCTCGGTCGAAGTGGTCGATCCGCGCACGGTGTTGCCGCTCGATGTGGAGACGATTCTGAAGTCGGTGGCGAAGACTGGGCGATTGTTGATCGTCGATGAACCGCCGGCCTCGTGCGGATTCGCGGGAGAGATCGCCGCGCAAGTGGCGGCTCACGGGTTCAATGATCTCGACGCGCCGATCTATCGGCTCAACGGAGCGTTCGCGCCGACACCGTACAGCCCGCCGTTGGAAGGGGCTGTCGTCCCGTCGCCGCAGGCCATCGCCAAAACCATTCGCGACTTGATGGAGGAATAAGCATGGCCGTGGAAATCCGAGTCCCCCGTTTGGGCTGGTCGATGGAAGAAGGCACGTTCCTCGGCTGGCTGAAGCAGGAGGGGGATGCCGTGAAATCCGGCGACGTTCTGTATGAACTCGAAGGGGAGAAGGCGACTCAAGAAATCGAATCGCTGGATGTCGGCGTGCTGCGCATCCCGGCGAACGCCCCCGCGCCCGGAAGCGTCGTGGCGGTGGGTGCGTTGCTGGGATATCTCGTCGGCGACGGGGAGGCGATACCCGTGGTGGCGGAAAACCTCACTAGCCCGACGCGCGAGCGAGGGGCTGACGCCACTAACCCGAAGCGTGAGCGAGGGCGAGCGCTTCACGAGACTGAGAATTCAGAGGGCGTTTCGCCGAACTCGGAGCGTGTTGGAACGCCCGCCCTCGCTGACGCTTCGGGTTACATGGGGGAGACACAGCGTGTCGTTGCCAGTCCGCGTGCTCGACGTGTGGCAGCGGAACTCGGAGTCAATTGGGCGCGTTTGAAAGGCTCCGGTCGAAACGGTCGGGTGCGCGAACGGGATGTTCGTGATGCAACAACCAACGGAACTCAATCGGCGCTCTCGCCGAGACGTCGCGTCATCGCCGATCGGATGCTGGCCAGTCAGCGGCAAACGGCTTCGGTGACGTTGACCACTCGCGCTGACGCGACACAGCTCGTCCGGCTGCGTGAGCAATTCAAAGCGTCGAAGACGCCGACCATCGTGCCGTCGTACACCGACATCATCGCCAAGTTGGTCGTCAGCGTACTGCGACAGCACCCGCACATGGCCTCGCGTTGGGACGGCGATCGACTGATCGAGCCGTCCGCCAACGATGATTTGGCAATCGGCATCGCGGTCGATACCGAAGCCGGCCTGTTGGTCCCGGCGATCCAGCAGGTGAGCCGGTTGTCGGTGCGGCAAGTGGCCGAGCGATCTCGCGATCTGATCGAGAAAGCCCGCGCCGGCAAGCTGTCACCAGCCGAGATGCAAGGGGGCGTCTTCACGATCACCAACTTGGGCGCGTATGGCATCGACGCGTTCACACCGATCATCAACGTGCCAGAAACCGCGATCCTGGGACTCGGTGCGATCCGCCGCGAACCGGTCGTTGACGAGAATGATCAAATCGTGATCCGCGAGCTGATCACGCTCAGCCTGACCTTCGATCATCGCGTGACCGACGGCGCGCCGGCAGCGCGATTCCTACAAACGATTCGAGCGGCAATCGAAGATGCTGCGGTGTGGTTGTTGAATTAAACCCTGGTTCATGCGCCCCCACCGAGCTTGCCTCGGTGGCTCGCGGGCTTTTGCACTACGCGACGCGTCATCGCAGGTGAAACCGGTTGTGCAAAAGCCCTATTTCCACCGAGACAAGCTCAGTGGGGAATGTGGATGTCATCCGCGTGAGGAGTTCCTGTGAGTCAACAAATCGAATTTGGTCCTGCCGAAGAATCGGCGGCGTGGCGTTTGATTGAGCTGGCGTTGGCCGAGGACTTGAACGCGACTACTGTGAGCACGACGTCCGCAGCAATAGACATTGGCGCGGTCTTCTCGATGACGACGGTTGATTCGTCGCTCGATCATGCGACGGGTCAGCGAACAAACGAAATGGAGCGAGACCTCACCTGCGCGGCACTCGTCGATCCGGCGGCGACGGCGACGATTGATGTCGTGATTCGGCGTGAAGGAGTCTTGGCAGGAGTACGAGTTGCTGAACTCGTCTTTGAGCGACTCGATCCGACGGTGAGTTGGACGACATTGTTGCGCGACGGAACCGCTGTCGGAGCGGGCGATGTTGTCTCGCGAGTCTCCGGATCGTTGCGGTCGCTGTTGATCGGCGAGCGGACGGCGTTGAATTTTCTGATGCACCTTTCGGGGATCGCGACACAGACTCGGCGATTCGTTGATGTGATCGCGGGGACGAAAGCGGTGATTCTCGACACGCGGAAGACTCTGCCGGGCTGGCGGCTGTTGGAAAAGTACGCGGTTCGCTGCGGTGGTGGCACGAATCACCGCATGGGCTTGAGCGATGGCGTGTTGATCAAAGACAACCATTTGGCGGCGTGGACCGCGGCCGGAGGTGCGGAATCGCATTCGATCGCGGCGGCAGTGCGGCAGGCTCGATATTGGTTGCAATCGCGCAGGGGTCCAGTCGCGGTCTCGATCGAAGTTGAGGTCGACACTTTGGAACAACTGCGCGACGCGCTGGACGGGTCGCCGGATATCGTGTTGCTCGACAACATGGGGCCGGTGCAGTTGCGGGATGCCGTCAAACTACGCGATGAGCTGGCTGAGTCTGTTCGACTGGAAGCGTCTGGCGGGATCATGCTGGGGAACCTGCGCGAGATCGCCGAGACCGGCGTGGACCGCATCAGCATCGGCGCGCTAACCCACTCGGCCCCGGCACTCGACATTGCGTTCGATTGGCATGTGGGTTTGTGAAGCCCTTGTCACAAACGCGAGGGATGAGATGCTATCTCAGGGCACGGCACATTGCGGCGCGACGCCCTGATGTTGCGATATAAGCTGACTCTCAAGCGAGCGGGGCGGCGTCACGCGCTCTCTGCGTTGCGATTGTTTCACAACGAGGAGCGTCGTGCCACACTTTTGACAGCAGCTAGAAATTGAGAACTGAAATGGCGTCGAACACGGATTCGCCGAGCGATAAGCGGCCAGCGCCGACAACGCGTGGTGATCGATCTGTTTCGGCAAATCGGCCAGTGAAGACGAGCTCTGATGCCCCGGCCACTTCGGCGGACAAACCTGCCACGACCAAACGCTCCGCAGAGAAATCCGACCCCGCCCTCAAAAAAATGATCGGGCCATTCTTGATCGAGAAGAGATTGGGCGTCGGCGGAATGGGGATCGTTTACAAGGCAACCTACATGAAGAACGGAGCCGATGTGGCTCTGAAGGTGTTGCCGATCACGCTGTCGGCGAACATCCAACTCGTGGCGCGGTTTGACCGTGAGATGAAGATTCTGAAGAAGCTGAAACATCCTCGGATCGTGCAGTTTTACGGTGGCGGTGAGCAGGATGGGCAGCACTTCTACGCGATGGAATACATCGACGGCGGCACGCTGGGTGAAGTGCTGAAAGAGAAGGGACGACTCGACTGGCAGCAGGTGGTCGAGTACGGCGTTCAAATTTGCCAGGCGTTGCAGCACGCTCACGAGCATGGCATCGTGCATCGCGATCTCAAGCCGGCGAATCTGTTTCTCGGCAAAGATGGCAAGCTGCGGTTGGGTGATTTCGGAATCGCTCGCGATAGCGATGCGACCGCGCTGACCGCCAGCGGTAGCACCGTCGGCACACACAGCTACATGGCTCCCGAACAGATCACAGGCAAGCGACCGATCTCGAACAAGACCGACTTGTACGCGCTGGGCTGCGTGTTGTTTGAGATGCTCACAGGACATCCACCGTTTCAGGCTCCCGCGCAGATGGAACTGTTGCTCAAGCACATCAACGAGCCGGCTCCGAAAGTCCGGGCCGAGGTCATGGAGATTCCCATCTTTTTGGAGCAAGTGATTCTGCAACTGCTGGAGAAGCATCCCGACAAACGGCCGCATGACGCGTTGATGGTCGAAGTCGCGTTAGAAGAAGTGGTGGAGCGAGTTTCCGCTCAGACGAGCTCGATGTCGCAAATGACTTCCGGAGCGGGACAGACTTCGATCGGACTCTCGCAGATTGCGGATGCGGCGGAACTGAAGAAACTGCTGGGCAAGAAGCGTAAAAAGAAGAAGGCGACCGGACCGATTTGGGAGCGGAGTTGGTTCTTGATGCTCTGCCTGAGCATGCTCATTGGCGGAGTGGTTTGGTCGCTGCTGCCGCTGTCAGAGGAAAAGCTCTTCGCGAAAGCTCAGCCGTTAATGGCGACCGACGATCCGCTGAAGTGGCAAGAGGCTCACGATCGGTATCTCAAATCGCTGCTGGAACGTTTT
>JANNDA010001344.1:0-4101 GCA_031387195.1 Planctomyces sp.
TCCGCCAATCCGCGATGAACGCCCTTTCGCGCCGAGATTATGGAGTCGCTTGGGATCGTGTACTGCTCGCATCTCGTCTTGATCCAAACAATACCGATACAGAGTTTTTGATTGCCCGACTCGAACGCAAACGGGGAAACCTCGATCGGGTGCAGCGGCATCTTCGACGAGCAGCGGCACAGGGACTCGACCCTGATCGCGTGCATCGAGAAGAACTCCTCGCCTCCGCTCAGACTGGAGCTCTCTCGGGGATCATCAAGGAATTGGATCAGCTCTTGATCAATCACTCTGGTGACGGAGCGGAAATCTGCGATGCCTACGTCAACGGGTTGTTGATCAATGGTCGGCTGGATGAGGCAAATGCGCTGATACAGCAATGGCAGCAAGCTTTTCCGGATGACCCACAGCCAGATTACCTGCTGGGCCGAATCGCCGAATTCAATCGCAACGCTGTGGGAGCCGAGTCTCGGTATCGAAAGTCGCTGGAGAAGAACAAGCAGTATTTTCCTGCGGCCAACGCATTAGGGCGAGTTCTTGGGGAACTCAATAAATGGGAAGAGGCACTCAAGGCCTATGAAGTCTGTTTGACGTTTCACAATCCAGCGCCCGCCCAATTGGGGGTGGCTCGCTGTCTGACAAACCTGGGACGCGAAGAGGAAGCTTTACTCTTGCTACGTAGTCTCGCGGAAATGCCCAAAGACGAACTGAACGATGCGCTCATGCAACTGGGGGAATCGACCGAAGTCGATACTCTTGGCTTTGAGTTGGGTTCCCTCGAAGCCAAATACGGTCACGTTGAGAAGGCCGTCAAGCTGCTAGGACGTGCCGTGGAGCATTACCCGAAACACCGCGAGGCACGTTATCAGTTGGCGCGGTCGCTGAAAGCGCTAGGTCGATCAGAGGAGGCCCAAAAACATTTTGACTGGTATCAGGAAACACAGGAAAAAGTGACCGAGATTAATCGTGTCTTGGATCAGGTGAAACTTGATCCGCAAGATCTTGATTTGCGTTGTCGTTTGGGAACGCTCTATCTGGAAGTCGGCTCAGGAAACGCCGGCGTTTACTGGCTACGGAGTGTTCTCGCAGAAGATCCAACACACTCTGTCGCCAAAGAAACGCTTGCCAAATATCGAACGGCACAATTCTCGCCGCTGCATTAGATGATGATCTTGCCGGCTTTCGCCTCATTCAACAAAAAAGCCTGCATCATAAAATGACGCAGGCTGGTCTTTCGTTCGCGCTCATTCCGAAGCTTACAACTTCCCGGCCATTCGAGTTGCGACTTCCTTGATCTTCGCCGCATCTTGGGTGCCTGAAAGTTCGCCAAAGTCCTTGGTCAAATCATCGGCAAGCTTTACGTCCGAGGGGCGCACCGCCTTATCGATCGACTCCTTGATGCCCATCAAGCCGCTGCCTCCTGAGCCAGACTCAGCAATGGATTGCAGCATCTTTTTCAGATCCTCTTTCGCACCGACCGTCTTTTCTGCAGCAGGATCTTTGGTGTTGGGTGCTGGAGCGCTTTGCCCGCAACCAAACAAACAAAAGCCAAGAACGATCATCGTTGTGTTGAGTAACTTCATCAGTGGATTCCTCATATCAGTGATTGCGGCAAAAAACAAAAAGACCCTTCGGCTGGTGATTTCTCCGAAGGGCCGTTTACAAACCCCGATTTGGCAATTCGGCGATTCTTAAAACTCACCTGCAACTCGTCTATCATTTCGTGAACCGATCGCCCACCACGTGTTGTAGTCGATGTTATTGCTGATAGACCTTGTTGCCCCGTCTCCCATCAGCACATGAACGGTACCCGTATGCCGGCTGCGAGGAGGGATCATTGACGGACCATCAGGATCGCAACCCGTGCAATTGGCCGAGCAGTTGTAGACCAACGCGTTTGGAGTGAGCAGCGTGTTAAACAGAGTCATGCCGTGGAGACCACGATGCCACCAACGGCCATTGAAGTTTCCATTAGCTCCGCCAAAGTTTGTCGAGGCGTTGCAATTGGCAGACCAGGTGTCGATGCTGGCCTTGGTGGGGAAAGACGCGGCCGACACGGTCGAGGCAACTTGCTGCTTAATCCTCGAATAATCAACCGTTCCAGAGGTGTTGCCTGCTGCGATATTTTCGCTCATGGCGATGGTGGTAGACGTACCGTCCTGCACATCCGAAATGCGGACGATAACATTCATGTTGAACATGCCATTTTGGTCTTGGCTCGTGATACCACCACCGTATCCGATGTTTGTACCCTCACAAAAAACGTAATTGTTTGGCGCATCACCATTCACAGGAACCGAATCCGAAGGACAAATGAAAGCCGGCAACTTTGCGGCATTCGCGATGGCAACCAACGTCCCATTGACGGCGTCTTTCTGGGCTCCCGGCGTGTAGGCTTGGCCTTGATAGTTTTGGTAGAGGGCTTTTTGGTCCATGTAGGGCAACAACTGGACGGTGGCACTATGATTTCGCCAATCAAATGCACCGTTGCCAGCGTTTTGGAAGCATCCCTTGGGAAAAATCTTTGCAGACTCATGGTAGGAGTGCAAAGCAACGCCGAATTGCTTGAGGTTGTTCTTGCACTGAGACTTTCTAGCGGCTTCGCGCGCCTGTTGGACGGCTGGCAGCAACAAGGCAATGAGAATTGCGATGATGGCAATCACGACCAACAACTCGATCAGCGTGAAGCCGATCCGTCTGGGCAATTTTCGAGACATTCCTGAAATCTCCAAATAAACAATTAAGAAATAAACCGCAAACAATTCACCAAGCCCGGCCAATCTAGTTCAGACAACTGGACTTTGCAAAGCCAAAAGTTGGACGCTTTCGTTATCAAACGGGAACTACGCGACGAAGGGGGCCTTCGTTTGAAATTAACATAAAAAGGGGTTAGGTGGCCGAGGAATTGGGGGCTGGCGGAATAATACCTTCCCTTCTGCCTGACGCTGCGAGCAGGGACAATCACGTGCTTTTCCGCACGTCAAGAAGTGTTTGTTCGAGGAACGGTCGGACGAGTTTTTCGAGCCATTCGCATTCGATCAAAAAGGCGTCGTGTCCATATTCGCTGGCGAGTTCGATGAACGTCACATGACGTCGAGCGGCGATGAGCGCGCGAACCAGAGCTTTGCTTTGAGCGGTTGGAAAGAGCCAATCGGACGTGTAGCTGGTCACCAAAAATCGGGCGTTCGTGCGGCTCAGTGCTTGCTCGGTCGAGCCGTATGTGTCCGCGAGGTTGAAGTAATCCATCGCGCGCGTGAGGTACAGATAGCTGTTCGCGTCGAACCGTTCGATGAAACGCTTGCCCTGATAATGCAGGTAACTTTCGACCTGAAACTCGATCTGCTGCATCATGTCGTAGGAAAGCTTGTCCGCTCCTTGCAATCGTCGGCTGAATTTTTGCTCGATCGAGACGTCAGAGAGATACGTGATGTGCGCCACCATGCGTGCGAGGGCCAGGCCGACATTCGGGCCGAGTGGTTTGTCATAGTATTGTCCGCCATGAAAGTTCGGGTCGGTGATGATCGCTCGACGTCCAACCGCGTTGAATGCAATCCCCTGAGCAGTCAGCTTCGCCGCTGAAGCCATACAGACCGCCGAATGGATCATCTCCGGATATCGCGCGGCCCACTCCAAGACCTGCATCCCTCCGAGGCTTCCCCCGACAACCGACAGCAGTTTTTCAACGCCTAAAGACCGGACGAGTGCGGCGTGGACATCGACGACATCTCTGACGGTCATGAACGGAAAGTTGAGGCCGAATCGCTCACCGGTTGCCGGATTGAGACTGAGTGGACCGGTCGTTCCCTGGCAACCACCCAAGCAGTTCGCACAGATCACGAAGTAGCGGTTCGTGTCCAATCCCTTGCCCGGCCCGACGAATTCTTCCCACCAACCCGGCTTGCGATCGTTCGGCGCGTGCCAACCGGCAACGTGAGCATCTCCGGTTAGTGCGTGACAGACAAAGATCGCGTTGTCTTTCTGTGGGCTCAGTTCTCCATAAGTTTCATACGCAACAGTGACCGGCCCCAGTTCGCCGCCACCGGCAAGCCTGAGCGGCTGAGGTGGCTGAAACAGCGTCGCCAATTGCCGGGGCACGAAGCCGAC
>JANNDA010000576.1:0-5801 GCA_031387195.1 Planctomyces sp.
AATCGCTCGCAGCCGGGCCGGGCATTGAAGCGGCGGCGCGAGCGTTACTCACCGGCACACAGCGGCATCCGCTGGTTGTTGCTGGTGCGTTTCGTTCAAGGGACACTGTCATTCAATGGCCTGACACAGCGTCTGCCGACAAGGCCGATGAGGACACGGCGGATTTGCTCAGTCGATGTTTGGGCAACGTCGAGCAACTCACGGGCAAAATGGTGGCTCAAGCGGCGGCGAGCGGAAATCGCATCGCACTGGCGGCGTTGCATCAGATGCACGTCACGCTCGGCTGGGCGATCGGGCAAATGGTGACATTATTGTCTCCGCATGTGGTCGTGATCGGTGGCGGCGTGTCGCTGATGGGAAACGAACTTTTCTTTGAGCCGCTGCGAGCACAAGTGCGACGATTTGTGTTTCCCCCGCTGGCGGACTCGGTCAGAATCCTCCCCGCTGAGCTGAATGAGGAAGTTGTGGTGCATGGAGCCGTCGCATTAGCCGCTCAGGCGAAATAGCGATCTCTCAGGCGATCGACTCAAATTTCGCGGAACTCTGGTGGTTGTTGTGGGTTTATTGTGCCGTCACGAGTCCTCAATCAACGTTGTCCCCCTGACCCCACCGAGCTTGTCTCGGTGGAATTGGGCTTTTGCACTACGAGTCTCATCACTCCAAAGCCGTAGTGCAGAGGCCCGAAAACCACCGAGGCAAGCTCGGTGGGGTTGTTCGAATTAGGCTCTGTCTCATTCACGTTCACCTTTTCTTTCAGGACCAAACCATGAAACGATTTAGCACGTGGGCACTGTTGATGAGCGGAATGCTCAGCCTCTCCGCAGTGGCGCTCAGCGCGGCCGATGAGGCTGCCAAGCCAGACGCGAATCCGTCCGCCGAACAGTTCCAGAAATTGGACAAGAACGGCGACGGCAAATTAGCGCCTGATGAAATCTCCGATGATCAAGGACGCTTCTTCGATCGCCTCGTTCGACTGGGTGACAAAGACAACAACGGCGAATTGTCGAAGGAAGAATTTGAATCGGCGTTGAAGCGGAGCGACGCACCCGTGCAAGGGGGCGGACTTGATCGTGGCCCCGGCGCTGGTGGTCGCCCGATGTTTGAACCGAAGCAAATGCTCGAGCGGTTGGACAAGAACAAAGACGGCAAGCTGACGAAGGACGAGCTTCCGGAAGAGGGTCCGGGGCAAATGCTCCGCCAAATGCTCGCACGAACTGGCAAAGAATCGCTGACGGTGGAAGACCTGGAAAAAGCACGTGCTGCGTTTGGTGGTCAACGCGGCCCCGGTGGTGCGTTTGATCCTGCCGAAACCATCAAGCGGCTCGACAAAAACAATGACGGCAAGTTGCAGAAGGATGAATTGCCGGAACCGCTGCGCGATCGCCTGAGCAAAGTGTTCGAGAAGCTCGGCAAGGAAGAACTGAGTGGCGATGAATTCCGCAAAGCCATGAGCGAATTCGGCCCGATGGCGGGAGGCCCCGGCCCCGGTGCTGCCGGACGGCAGAATCCCGAAGAGATGTTTAAGCGGATGGACGCAAACGGCGACGGCAAAGTCACGCTGGAAGAGATTCCGGAACAGTTCCGCGAACGAACCAAGCCGATGTTCGACCGAATTGGTAAGAACGAATTGGCGCTCGAAGATGTGAGAGCGTTCGCTCAACAACGTGGCCAGGAAGGGGGACCACGTCCCGACGGCCGCCGCCCAGATGGCGATCGTCCGCCAGAAGGACGTAAGCCAGAAGGCGAACGTGGTCAACGACCGGATGGTGAACCTCGCCGAGAAGGCGATCGTCGTCCGGACGCGGGAGCTCCTCGTGATGGTGACCGACGCCCCGAAGGCGGGCCACCGCGCGATGGTGCCCGCCGCCCTGATGGCGCACCTCCGCGAGATGGCGATCGCCGACAGCCGCCGACTCCGCGATTCTTTGAACTGCTTGATCGTAATAAAGACGGATTGATCAGCCGTGAGGAACTCAATGCGATTCGCGAACTCTTCAAAGAACTCGACAGCAACAACGATGGCCAACTGGACCGAGCGGAATTGCTCGGCCCACCGCCAGGAGATCGTGGCCCGGAAGGCCGACGACCGGATGGGGACCGACCTCCAGAGGGACGAGGTCGTCCCGAAGGTGATCGACCACGCGATGGACAAGCCCGGCCCGATGGCGAGCGCCGTCCCGGTGCAGACCGCGAAGCAGGGCGTCCCGCTCCACGTAAAGAGGGCGAAGGCCAGCCGCGTGGTGAGAAGCCGCGAGAAGGCGATAAGCCTCGTGACGGAGAGAAACGTCGCGAGGGAGACAAGCCTCGCGAAGGTGATAAACCCGCTCGGTAAGTCAGCGGATGCTTGATCGCGAAAAAAACCGAAGCGTTAGCGAGGGCGAACGCTTCACAGGACACTGAGTGGTTATCCGAGAAGTGGCGTTTCGCCGTAGCTTGACTCTCTGAGTCAAGCTTTTCTCCGTAGATTACTCGACTCTGAGAGCCTCTGAATTCATTGCGTTTTGGAGCGTCCGCCCTCGCTGACGCTTCGGGTTACTTTGTCTAAAAAGCCCGGTCTTCCTGGAAGACCGGGCTTTTTTCATGAACGCTCGATGAAACCGCCAAATGCCCGGCTGTGCTGTGCGGCAACGATTGATATGCTCGCCCCGGTTTTCACCACAGTCCGCACGGAGACTTCGTCATGCACGCGACAGAGTTCTCAACAGTCCGCCGATCGATCGTTCATCGCCGTCGCGGCAGCATGTTGGTGGTTGTGTTGGTCGTCATCGCGCTGCTGACGTTGGGTGCTTATACGTTTTCGGAGACGATGATTTCCGAAAGCCAAGCCACCGGCGTGTTCGGACGCGATGCTCAAGCACTCGCGTCGGCCGATTCGGGCATCGAATTGGCTGCGGCTGTTTTGGGGACTCCACCGGTCGATGCTGTGTTTGAAAACGTGCATCACGACCCACAACATTTTGGCGGCATCACCATTCGTGAAGCCGACTCACCTCGCGGTCGGGCTCGGTTCAGCTTGGTCGTCCCCAACGAGAGCGACGTCACCGGCACCACGATTCGCATGGGATTCATCGACGAATCCTCAAAGCTGAATCTCAACACGCTCGTCACTGACGAGAAGAAACAACAATCACAAAGCGGCTCCGGCAGCACATCTGCATCCAGCGGCGGGGCATCGACGGGATCAACCGGAGCCACTGGTTCAACGGCAACCTCCGGATCAAGCGGGGCATCGACATCCAGCAGCAGCTCATCAACTAGCTCTTCTTCGAGTTCCAATGACGACAGCACCGCGACCACGAACACCCCGGACGGTCGCTTGCTGATGATCCCCGGCATGACTGCCGAGCTTGCTGACGCGATCTTGGACTTCATCGATGCGGATGACACCCCCCGCACGAACGGGTGCGAGTTCGAGTTCTATGAATCGCTCAGCCCGCCGTATCCGGCGAAGAACAGCCCGCTGGAATCACTCGAAGAATTGTTGCTCGTGCGCGGAGTCACTCCCGATCTGCTGTACGGCGAAGACGTGAACCGCAACGGCCTGTTGGACCCGAACGAGAACGATGGCCCCGCCAGTTATCCGCTCGACAACGCTGACGGTGCGTTGCAGATGGGCTGGTCCGCCTATCTGACGGTCTTCGGCCGCGAAAAGAATTTGCAGTCCGACGGAACACCGCGCATCAACATCAACAACAACGATCTCGCCAGTTTGTATGACACGCTGGAAGAGTCCTTCGATTCGACCGTCGCTCAATTCGTCGTCGCCTATCGCATGACGCCTGCCCCGACGACAAGCACGGGGCAAGCCTCAGGAAGCTCCAATACCAGCGGCGGCAGCTCCGGAAATTCAAAGTCATCATCGGGATCGTCGCCAGGGGTTTCGTCAGGAGGGGCATCGGGCGTCGGCACCGGATCAACGCTCAACTCATCGAGTGCTGGCAGCGGCTCCAGTCCGACACAACAGGTCCAGCAAGCGGCAAAAACGCTTGGCGCAGCGATCGGTGGCGGAGGCGGAGGGACCGTTACGCGAGGCGGAATGGATCTCTCTCAAGGCGCGAAGCGGCAAGTCTCGTCGATCTATGAGCTGATCGGTGCCAACGTCACTGTCAACATCCTCCAATCCCAGCAATCGTTGCCAAGCCCTTGGTCATCTAGTGGCGGTGACATGGCGGGCTATCTGCCCCTGGTACTCGACACACTGACGACCTCGACCGACACGGTGATCGACGGTCGCATCAACATCAATCAAGCGCGATTAGAAACGCTGATGACCATTCCCGGAGTCACCGAATCGATGGCGAGTTCGATTCTCGCAGCGCGCCAAGGAACTGGTGGCGGTCCCTACGCGGACACGACTGGCGCGCGAGCGACCGCCGGCTGGCTGGTCATCGAAAACTTGATCGACCTGCCAACCATGCAACAACTCGATCGCTTCGTCACCGCTCGCGGAGGGATCTATCGTGTCCAGTCGATCGGCTATTTCGACGAAGGCGACCGATTTACGCGATTGGAAGCGGTCATCGACACGACTCAGCCCAAGAAGCCTCCGATGGTGATCTCGCTCACCGACCTCACCAAACTCGGTCGCGGTTATCCGACCGCTCTGCTAATGGGCGGCCAGTAAGCCACGGGCTCGAAATAAGTTTCCGATCCCGTGCATGTAATCCGAAGCGCAAGCCTGGATTATTCATGGTGAAATACAAGCCCGAAGCGTAAGCGAGTGAATCCAGTGACATTCACTCGCTTGCGCGTCGGGCTTGTATCAAACAGCCTGCGGAGAATTCTCCTCGACTCATGAATAATCCCGGCTAGCGACGGCGGGTGCTCCAAGAGATTCTGAATTCATCGCTTGGTGAAGCGTCCGCCCTCTCATCGGTGACCTGGTTCTCGACTTTTTCCGACATCCCATCGGCAATTTTTGCCGATGGCTTCGAGCAAGGCATGGCAAGTTGACCTTGATTTTCTCTTAAAAAACTCCTGCGCGACGGCTTGGTCGGTTGAGTGACGGAAATTCCCTGGTCGACTGCAAAAAAATGCCATCCTCTACTTGATCTAGTCTTCGGATTGGCGGTCAAATTCCGCCCCCCTCTAACAGGAGAAATTTTGATGAAGCGTTTTGGTTGGACTCTGCCCCGTCTCTCGTTGCCAAAAATACCTGCTCGCCGGAAGCTGGGCCACAAATTGGCTCGTACCGAGGCTCTTGAAGTACGAACGTTGATGGACGCCACGCTTCCCAAATTGCTCGTGGAAGAGCCGGGTGACGAACCGCAACCTGACGAGGACATCGAGTTCGAAAGTCCAAGCGGAGATGAACTGATCTTTCAGACATTCGGTGGGGTAGCGGCACCAGCGGCAATTTCTCAGTTCTCATCGCGCGAGGAATTCGGCGATTACCTGTTGGAGCGAGCGCTGCAGCGTTACGACGGTCTCTTCGATCAGGCCGCGTGGTTCTATCGCGGGCCGATTTACTACATGGCGGCCGATGACGTCGTTGCTCAGGCTGCTCCCCAGGAGCGAGTTGATCATTCTGAGACGAACGTGCAAGTCAACGGCGTTGATGAAGGAGACTTGATCGAGAACGATGGCCAGAATTTGTATGTGCTTAACGGGAACGACCTGTTGATCATGCAGGCGTTTCCGGCAGGTGAAATGAAAGAGCTGTCGCGGACACGCTTCGAGGGTTACGCGATTGCGGAGTACCTCGACGGCGATCGCTTGACGGTCATCTCACAGGAATACAACTACGGTGGCGGCGGTGGTGGTATCTACGCCTCGTCGATCCGCTTCGCGCCAACGTCCAC
>JANNDA010000604.1:0-7296 GCA_031387195.1 Planctomyces sp.
CGCGCGACAAGCAGGCGTCTCGCCCAGCGAGTTCGCGGTGAGCAACTCGCGACGAGACCACTTTTAGGAGGATCACAAGAAGCTCCATGACGACCAAAGAAAAGATCATCGAAGAACTCATCCGGACTGGATGAAGCCAGCCTCTCCGAGGTTCATGCGGTCGTTCGCCGGTTGTCGGTGCCGAAAGCGGAATCACCACCGCAGGAGTCGATCATGGCGAAGCTGCGAAAGATCAAAATCAACGCGCCTCCGGATTTCTCGAAGAACCTCGATCTGTACCTGACGGGAGAAAAAACGATTGACGACGTTCATTGACACCAACTTCATCACGGCCTTGGTCAACGAACGAGACGAACTGCACGTGAAAGCCTTGGAGTTATCGGAACGGTTCGAGAGCCAGAAGTTTCTGCTCACCGATGCCATCTTGTTGGAATCGGGAAATGCCTTGGCCAAGCGGTTTCGGACGGAAGTCATCGACATCATCGACCAATTCCAAAACTCCGCAGATGTTGAAATTGTTCGCCTTGATCCAGAAATCTTCGAAGCCGGATTCAATGTGTTCAAACAACACGAAAGACAAAACCTGGGGACTTGTGGACTGCATCTCGTTTGTCGTGATGAACGAGCGGGGTGTCACTGAGGCCCTCACTTACGACCAACACTTCGTCCAAGCGGGATTTCGAGCGTTGATGAAAGAGTGACTGGCGCACCTAGAAGGCATCGCGATGACACCAAACGGCATCCATCTCGCCGAGACAACGAAGGCTCTCGTGGACGAAGCCGCGCGACAAGCGGGTGTCTCGCCCAGCGAGTTCGTTGAACAAGCTCTTCGAGATCGACTAGCCGCGCAAGCTGCTCCGTCTCGACGTGAGCGACTGGTCTCTCCCGCGAAAACACCAATCATGTCTCAAGAGGCTTGGCGACAATTTGTGGAACGTGTCGCAGGAAGTATTCCCGACCCAACATTTCGGAGACACGATCAAGGCACCTTTGAAAATGTCGAGGACTTGCCCTGATGACGCACATGCTCGACACCAACGTCTGCATCCAGTTCCTTCGATAACCGCCCGTTGCCGTCACCGACTGTCGGCCGAATTATCTCGGAGAAACTGCTCGCGACAGCATGAGGAAAATCGAACGATTATGACCGACACAGAACTTATCGAACCGAAATCACGAGCGGGAACGCCGACCTGGGAAATGGCTCGGTTCCACCCTCTCCAAGGGGAATGGACTGAAGAGGACTATCTTGCGCTCAAGCCGCGCCAATTGATCGAGTTCACGAACGGAGTTTTGGAGTTCCTGCCGATGCCGGATCGTATTCATCAAGATTTGGTCAAGTGGCTATTCCTCAAATTGCATGGTGTTGTCTCGACGAACCAGCTTGGCCAAGCCTACTTCGCGCCATTGCGAGTGAAGACCGACAGCAAGAAGTATCGGGAGCCGGATGTCGTGTATCTCAGCAATGAGCGGGAACAGCAGTATCCCGACCGATCGCGTCCGCCGTTTGCCGCGGACCTTGTGATCGAAGTCGTCAGCGAGGGCGAAGAGGCTCGTAACCGCGACCTGCGGCAGAAGCCGATCGACTATGCGACAGCAGGGATCGCCGAGTATTGGATCGTCGATCCAGAAAATCGCACGATCACGGTATTGAGCTTGGATGGTACTGAGTATTTCCCGCGCGGAGTCCACGGTGAAGGTGAAATAGCGGAGAGCGTTTTGTTGCCTCGATTTTCGGTGGATGTCACCGAATGCTTTGCTCAGATTACGCCGGACAGATTGAAGTAACTCATCAGCCAGTGAAGGCCATCCCATGACACGAGCCATCGACCGCGATCAGCAACGATTCAAGGAAATCGTCAAAGGGCGAGTTCGCAAAGACCTGCGCCGGTATATCACTCACGGTGAAATGACCGGACGACAGGGGCGGCGGCTGGTGACGATTCCGGTGCCGAACATTGAAATCCCTCACTTCCGTCATGGGCCGAAAGGCTCGGGCGGAGTCGCGCAAGGTGAGGGAGAAGTCGGTCAGCCGATCGGGCAAGGTGGTGATCCTGGAGACGGACAAGGTCAGGCCGGCAGCGATCCGGGGACCGGACATACGCGCGATGTCGAGGTGTCGATCGAAGAGCTGGCAAAAATGCTGGCGGCCGAATTGGAGTTACCCAACATTCTGCCCAAGGGACACGATGCCGTCCGAAGCCGCAAGGACAAATACAGCAGCATCCGGCAGACTGGCCCGCAGTCGCTGCGGCATTTCAAACGGACCTATAAGCAGGCTCTCAAACGGAGTATTGCTTCTAGTGAATACGATCTCTCCAAGCCGAAGATTGTGCCGACGAAAGAGGACCAGCTTTACCGCAGTTGGAAGACGATCTCCGAACCGCAAGCCAACGCGGCGATCATCTACATGATGGACGTCAGCGGCTCAATGACTCAGGAGCAAAAGGAGATCGTCCGCACCGAGTCCTTTTGGATCGATACGTGGCTGCAAAGCCAATACGACGGCGTGCAAGTCCGTTACATCATCCACGACGCGGTCGCCAAAGAAGTCGATGAAAACACCTTCTATCACACCCATGAAAGCGGCGGCACGCGGATCAGTTCGGCCTACACGGTGGCCAAGCAAGTTGTCGAACGAGATTTTCCGACTGGTGACTGGAACATCTACATCTTCCAATTCAGTGACGGCGATAACTGGGGCGAAGACAACGTCAGTTGCCTGCAAATGCTGACGGAGAGTTTGTTGCCGGTTTGCAATCTGTACTGCTACGGCCAAGTGAAAAGCCCCTATGGCAGCGGCGACTTCATCCGCGAGTTGAAGCGAATCAACGGCAAGCACGAAAACCTCGTGCTCTCCGAAATCAACAACCGCGATGGCATCTATGACTCGATCAAGCTCTTCCTGGGCAAAGGAAAGTAGGAGCGATGAACGATGGTTGTTGCTGCGGCTGGTATTGCTGAGCTTCAAGGTGATGAATTTCAAGCACTCTCGTGGTTGGCCGAAGTGACTATCATCGGTTTGCCCCTTTGGATCATCTACGGACTGCTAGCAATCGGATGGATAAGCGAAAAAAGAACCAGAGTGCGTCTAAAATTCACCGCCGTCTTGATGGGATGTGCTCTGCTGAATTGGCTGTTCCTTTTGGTTCGGTCAGTGGTTTGATCCGCGCGTTTCTTACCAAAACTTCCACCAAGGGCGATCTTGCTCCGGCTCGACGAGCGATTGCGGCGGAGCGTCACCCGATGTGATGACCACAAGCTCTGGAAGCAGCACGCAACTGAGATCGCCTCCGTGGCCGCCAGTCGTATCGATCAGCAGACGGTTTGGGCGGTAGATCACCTCCGGAACCGGCACATGTCCGGAAACCACCATTGCTCGGCAATCATTCGGAACGCCGTTGTCTACGAACGTCTTGGAACACAACCACGGCGGTCGATTCAGAGTGAAGTCGCGCTGTCGCAGGATGCGCAGTTGCAACTCCAACGGCTGATTCGGGTCCATGCCCGCATGAACGAAGAGTGCTTGCGGGTGCTCAACAACCCACGGCGCGTCCGCCAGATAGCTAACGTGCTCGGCCGGAATCTTGCTCTTCAATGCCGCGAGGTCTCCCAGCGGAGCTCCATACGAAGCGAACGTTGATTCGACACCATAGAACTGAACCCATTGCACGGCCCAATCGGCGTATGACGGCGTCGGTATCAAGCCGAGCGCACCGGCCATCGCCAACTCATGATTCCCAGAGATAGCGGTCGTTTGAGGATGTTCGTGTTGCAATGCGAGCAGACGGTCAATCGCACCCTTGGGATCGGTCCCCCGATCGACCACATCGCCGATGAAAACGACCCAGCGATGTGAGTAATCAGGCGTGTGACGCAACTTCGACAAAATGATGTCGAGCTTCTCAACCTGACCATGAACGTCCCCAATGACGGCAACCGGTCCCTGAATTCGCGTGGCAAAACTCGGCATAATGCGACTCCCTTGAAAGCCAGTCTCGTTGTAGTGGCGGTCGGTGAAACGTCGCAAGCATCGACAAACCGTTGCGATGTGCAATCCGATCAGCGCAAGAGAAAACCCAGTTCCGCTGCAGCGGAACTGGGTTTTCGAGTTCATTCGATCAAACAATCAATCAGCCGAGTCATCTGCAACAAGCGGGAGCCGCGTTGCAACATGTCGGGGCCGGCTGACAGCAAGTCGGTACGGCCTGACAACAGTTCGCGGCAGGTGCGACGCAGCAAGTCGGTGCTGGCTGTGGGCAGCAGACTTGAACTTGGATCTTTTGCTCGACCATCTTGCAGACACAGACCTGAATCTCTTTCTCAACCTTGTACGGCACCATCACCGTGTATTGCTCATCGCGCACTTCAGTCACGGGCTTGCAGCAAACAACGGTGCGGGTGCAAGTCTTCTTCTCTGGAACACAAACGGTGAATTGGACATCGCGTGTACGAGTCTCGCATTTGTAGGAGCAAACCTTCTGAGTGCTGGTTCGCTTCTCTGGTTTGCAGACGGTCACGTCGTACTCGAAGGGCTGATCTTCGCAAACAATCCGGTTGACGGTGACTTCGACTTCCTTCTGAATCACATCAGCAACCCAAACCTTCTGAGTACAGGTTGTCGTCTGTGGGCAGCAGGTCGGACGGCCACAGGCATCACAGCCTTGAACGAACGACTGGACTTGAACTTGTCGATCTTCCCAGTGACCACCGTGCTCGCAAACGGTTCGCTTTTCGATCGTCGGAACGAACTTGGCCACCTTGCGGACGCCTTGACGCTTTTCGGTGGTCGGAACCATCACCGTGAATTCGGTGGTGACCTCTTTCCATTCAGGCACGGAAACTTGGAACTGCTCTTGGCGAGTCCGGCACTCTTGCTTCCAGACCGTGTACTCTTCGGTCACTTCCTTGGATTCAGGAACCAGTTTGCAAACAGTGACCTTTCGCGTCTGAGTCTCTGGACGACATTCCGTGACCCAGACCTTACGGATCTCGGTGACCATTTGCGGAACCAAGACGGTTCGCTCGGCCATGCACGGTGCCGGAGCACACGCTGGTTGACAGCATTGATCGGCCGATGCTCGGCTGATCGGGAACACCAGGAGTCCGAGGGCTGTGACACTAGCCCACAATTGCTTCTTCATGTTGCACTTTCCTTTCTCACGGGGTTTGAAACAAAACACGTTGGCTGATTGGGTCATAAACCGGTCATTCAGCCCAGCCATCCGTTGCGGCAGAATGTCCGACACGAAGAAAATAAATCACTCGTGGGCAAGAGTGAAGCAACTAAATGGGAAAGATGGGTATTTTATTCAGTCTGATTGGTCTGTCTGACCGCCCCCAATTGACTGAACGACCAGCGGCTTGTCACCCATTGCTCGGTTCAAGATAGTTTCGCCAAAACTTCTTTGACCTTCGTCATTCAGTGTCACTCCCACAAATTCAGAAACGCATGGCATGTCCTCGCTTCCCAAAATCGCACTCACGCTGGGTGACATTGCCGGTATCGGCCCTGAAGTTGTCGTGCGAGCTTGCTTTGATGATCGCGTTCGCACTGCGTGTCAGCCGGTCGTGATTGGTCATCCGGAGATCGTTCGCCGAGCGATCGCCTTTGTGGGAGCCAAGATCGACATCGCGGAGTTGTCTCAGCCGAGCGACGACGTGCCGTCTCATCAAATCGCCTGTTGGAATCCGCCGTCAGCCGCGAATGATGTCATCGACGTGCCGCTGGGACACAACGACGCACGCGCGGGCCGAGCGGCTTATGAGTACTTAGCCACCGCCACGCGAGAAACATTGAAAGGCACCTTCGCCGCGATCACCACCGCGCCGCTCAGCAAAGCCGCGTTGCATTTGGGCGGTCATCATTATCCGGGACACACTGAGATTCTCGCTGAACTCTGTGGCGTGACGGACTTCGGCATGATGCTGTATCTCCCGCACAGCAGCGCGGTGAAATCGCCTCACGGCTTGGGAGTCGTCCATGTCACGCTGCACACGTCGCTGCGCAGTGTTCCTGATCTCATCACGACGGACGCCGTCATCGAGAAGATTGAATTGATCCAGCACTTCATGCAGCGGATCGGCTGCCCCGCGCCGCGAGTTGCCGTTTGTGCGTTGAATCCGCACGCGGGCGAAGAGGGACTCTTTGGCGATGAGGAATCTCGGTTGATCATCCCCGCCGTCCAAGCCGCTCGCGAACGAGGATTGCCGTCCGTCACAGGACCGCTCCCCGCCGACACGTTGTTTCGCCGAGCGGCCTACGGTGAATTCGACGCGGTCGTGGCGATGTACCACGACCAAGGTCATATCGCCTTCAAACTGATCGGCTTTCAAAACGCGGTCAACGTCACTCTCGGCCTACCGATCATCCGCACGAGCCCCAGTCACGGCACCGCCTTCGACATCGTTGGACAGCGCCCGGCTGACCCGTCCGGCATGATCGGAGCGATCCTCGTGGCGGTGCGACTGACCGTCGCAGAGGCGGCTCGCCGGTGCTGACTTTCCCCTGAAATCACAGGCGAGCCGCCTGTGCTACGAACAACAAACCACTGACAACGGACTCTTCGCATGACCCAACTGATCCTCGTGCGTCACGGCACCACCGACGCGAATGTTCGCGTCCCGTACATCCTCCAAGGCAGCGGCATTGATATGTCCTTGAACGACAACGGCCGCAAACAGGCCGCGCGCGTCGCGGACTTTTTAGCAAGCTTTCCCGTTCGGCATGTTTACGCCAGCACCTTGAAGCGAGCGTCTGAAACCGCCGCCATGATCGCGGAGCATCATGCCGTCACGGTGACGCAACTCGCAGAGATCACCGAGTGCGACGTCGGCCTGTGGGAAGGAAAAGATTGGGACACGATTTCTCAAGAGCATCCCGAAGCCTATCGCTTGTTTCACGAAGACCCAGCGACTCACCCGTATCTCGGCGGCGAGTCATACTCCGACGTCCTCCGCCGCGCGTTGCCCGTATTCGAGCGACTGCTGCAGCAGCACATCGGCGAGACGATCGTCGTCGTCGCTCACAACATCGTGAACCGAGCCTTCGTCGCGCACTTGCTCGGTCTCGAAATGCGTCGAGCCAAAGAACTCGCTCAAGGAAACTGCTGCGTGAACATCATCCAGCATCATGCTGGCAAGTCGTCGCTCGTGACGATGAATTCGCTGTTTCATCTGGACGAGACACGCCCCGTTGCTGCGAGTCTTTAACGTCAGCAAGTAGAGGACGCTTTGTGGCAAAATACCGTTCGCGGCCCTGAATGAGATGTTTCGGACGATTGTTTAACCCCATTT
>JANNDA010000605.1:0-1850 GCA_031387195.1 Planctomyces sp.
AGCATCGACCTCCAGCAGTCACACGGCGAAGACCAAGACCCCTTGCATATCACCGGACAGCTCGTGCATCTGGAAAATCGAGGGGCTGCGGGCCAGGTTGTGCATGTCATCGGGCAACCGGCGGTCATTCGTGATCGTGGCTTTGACATCGAAGGGAACGACATCTTTCTCGATCAGAGCAAAAACAAAACCTGGATCAACGGCCCCGGAGCGTTGCGGCTTCCGGTGAAGAACGACTTCAACGGCAAAGTTCTGCAAAGTGCATCGCTAATGACCGTGAAGTGGCAAGAAAAAATGGTTTTCGACGGCAAGACCGCCAACTTTTTTGATGACGTCGAAGCGGCCCTCAACGACAGCCGCTTGAAGTGCGAGGAAATGGAAGTCGTGCTCGCTCAGCGAATCCTTTTCTCAGGGGGCCAGACGAAAAAACCAGACGCTGAAGTGAAGCAAGTCGTCTGTAAAGAAGGAGTCGAGATCGACAATTCGCAGTACGTCGATAAAGAACTCACCGAAATTCAACGCGGCCATGTGGCCCAACTCACGCTGAATCCGAAAACCGGACACACAGCAGCGGTCGGTCCCGGTACCGTCAAACTGTGGCGACTCGGACGAGCCAAGCGAGCGGCTCTTGCCCCGCGAGCCGTCGCGCAGGCCAATCGCCCCTTGGAATCCGAAATGGCAAACTGGGAGTTCACTCGCGTGACCTTCTCCGGCGCGATGAAGGGAAATATCAACGAGCGTGAGACGACGTTCAACGACCGAGTCCGCATTGTGTACGGCCCGGTCGCTCGCCCGCTGGATGTGATCGACCCTGACGTGTATCTGCCTAAAGACGGCGGCGAGATGGAGTGCAACACGCTGACGATTGAGCAACTTCCCGACGCGGACCCGACGAAGAAATACATTGGGCTGACTGCCGAAGGAAACGCGAAGCTCGAAGGCCGCAGCTTCTATGCGCAGGCCGATTCGATCAGTTTCGACGAGTCGAAGATGCTGTATACGCTCCGCTCGAAAGGAAACCGTCAGGTCACGATCTGGCGGCAGTCAGCCCCCGGTGGTGAATACAGCGAAGCCTCGGCCAAAAGCATGCAGTTCATTCCGTCACAGAACTTACTCAAGTCCGACAAGACGACCGGCATCCGAGGTGCGAACTGAGCGATATCGAACGCGGCAAGGATCGGTACATTGTGACAAACCCGACGCGCCAGCGAGTGAACCAGTAACCGCCCGATCCACTCGCTGGCGCGTCGGGCTTGTATTTGTGTCATCCTCAACCGTGTGCGGTATTTCGGCATCGCTGGTTCGCTTCCGCGCGACTGCTAGAATCCCGCCCGTTCTCAACCGATCAAAACACCGCCAACATCAAGACATGCCCCAGGAGGCTTTCGTGCGCTGGTCCAAGACTTTGATTCCGACCATGAAGGAAGTACCGGCTGACGCGGAAATCCCCAGCCATCAATTGATGTTGCGAGCCGGCCTGATCCGGCAACTCATGGCCGGGAGCTACACGTACTTGCCGCTGGGTTACAAGGCTCTGCGCAAGGCGGAAGCGATTGTCCGCGAAGAGATGGAAGCGGCCGGCGGCATCGAAATTCACATGCCCGCGCTGCAGCCGATTGACTTGTTCGAGCGAACTGGACGGCGGGAGGCCTTCGGCAACGTCTTGTGTCTTCGACGACTCTTGTGCTGGATCCCCAATCGCGATCGCCCATGGCTCACGCAATTGAGGATGACGGGAAGGAAGTGTTGGGTCGCGCGTACCGCTTGACCCAACTTGCCTAATCACTACCACGCAACTTCGCAGATGGAATTCTCTTCTATGGCCTATTGGTCTGCATGCCAAATTGCTG
>JANNDA010001347.1:0-2606 GCA_031387195.1 Planctomyces sp.
CGCGTTTCCTCGACGCGTAGCCCAGGAGTCTGCGTCAGAAAAGTAGGTGGAAACTTCTGAAGCATTGCCGTCCGCCTTGAACCCGGAGGGTTAATGACAAACGCCACTCCTCCGGTTTTTTGCGCCCACTTTTCCAATGCACGCACAAGTGAAGCGAGTTCGATTCACTTTTGGGACATGCCTGCAAAAAAACCGGCTAAGATTTCCGCGTACTTGGCGAATCTGGCGGCAAGGTCTTCTTTTCGGGTCTACTGAGCAGTGGGGGAGCGATCCGGTCAGGCTTTCCAGCCTAACCGACCGGGTCAGGCTGGAGAGCCTGAACTACGAAGGCAGCGACGTCATGAAGTTCACGTTCGGTCCTGAATCAAGACCGCTCGACGGATACACGATCAAGCGAGCCATCGCGCGCGGTGGCTTCGGCGAGGTGTATTACGCGCTGACCGATTCGGGCAAAGAGGTCGCGATCAAACTGCTGCAAGAGAACCTCGAAGTCGAGCTGCGCGGCGTGACGCAGTGTTTGAACCTGAAGCATCCGAATCTGGTCACGATCTTCGACATCAAACAAGACCGCGACGGCGATCACTGGATCGTGATGGAATACGTTGGCGGCAAAACGCTCGATCGAGTGATTCACGAACAGCCGAACGGTCTGCCGCTGGCGGATGTGCTGGCGTGGCTAGACGGCATCGCGGCGGGAATCGGTTTTCTGCACGATCGAGGCATCGTGCATCGCGACCTCAAGCCAGCGAATCTCTTTCGCGAGAACGGCGTCGTGAAGGTCGGCGATATCGGGTTGTCAAAGTTCATTGCTCCGAGCCGCCGATCCGCGCACACGCAGAGTGTCGGCACTGTGTATTACATGGCTCCCGAAGTGGCGAAGGGGCGATATGGCCGCGAAGTCGATGTCTATTCGCTGGCGGTGATTTTGTACGAACTACTCACGGGCAAGGTGCCGTTTGATGGTGAGACAACAGCCGAGATCTTGATGAAGCATCTCACCGAGCGACCGAATCTCGACTTGATCGCGCCGAACCTGCGTCCGGTGTTTGAACGAGCGTTGGAGAAAGACCCGCAGCAGCGGACGGCGGATGTGCTGGAGTTGGCTCGGCAGTTTCGCGCGGCGGCGATGGGCAACGACCGTGTTTTTGCTTCTGCGATGAACGGCACCGCTTCCGCAGACAATGGCTCGCGATCTCTGAACGACACTCCGCCGTTTCCGCAGCCTGAAATTCCAAAGGCCGATCGGAAGTTGCAAGCTGGAAGCTTGCACTACGAAACGCCACCGTTTCCGCAGGCCGATCGTCCGAGGTCAGCGTGGTACGAATTTTGTTGGTTGAGCGGACGTGGGGTCGGATCGGTGATCGCGATGTGGAAGCGACATCCGCTGCTGATCACTGGGGTGGTTGGGTTGCTTGTGCTTCCGATTACGGGACAGGCCATCGGAGTCAGACCGATGCCGCTTGTGGGTGGCGCGCGAATGCTTTGGCTGATCGCGGCGGTGGTCGTTGCGGCGGAGATCTTTCGATTGGTGTCGCGCGGCGTCGATTGGTTATTTCGCCCTGAACCATCCTGGCCGAAGACCGGTGATAATCCGGTTCGCCGTAGCGTGCGACTCAATCCCAAACGAGAAAACCCTCCGCCGGACTATCGAGCGGTTGACCCCAACACTGTGCGTGACATTTCGTGGTATCGACGCGCGGCGGAATTGAGCGGTTCGTTGGCGGTTGCCGGTTTGGCGACGGCGGTGGTCACCACCGTGTTGGCCACCGTGACGCAGTTCTTTCCGTCGCCAGGATTATTGACTCACTTTGCGGCTGGGACGTTGCTGGGGACTTGGGGCTTGTTGATTTTGGGCAAGTTTCGAGAAGGACAGCCTCGCGAACGATACATCGATCGGCTGCTGCTCGCCGGCGCGGGCTTGGTGCTGGGGATCGCCCTGTTTCAGTTTGATGAATGGTTGCTCGTTGAATTACCGAGCGATGGCTGGAACCAACAGCAAAGCTTGCTGGCGATGACGAGCGCTTCGTTGACGGGCAATCCTCGGCAGGTGTTGTTGGAAAGTTACGTCGCGTTCTTCGCGACGCTGTTTGGCTTACGACGTTGGTGGTGGCAAACAGACTCGTATCGTCCGCATCGCTTCCGAGTGTTGTCGGTCCTGCTGACTACGATGATCGGAGCCGTTGCCGCACTCGCCTGGGGCTTCCCCGTGTTGTGGGGCACCGTCTGGGCCGCCAGCCTGTCGTGCGTCGTGCAACTTGCCGCGGTATGGACTCCGCAGGAACAGCGACGTTGAGAAGGCGGGACGAAAACCTGGAGTGCTGCGGCTCGACGCAGCCCTCCAACATTTGGAATGACGACGTCGATACTCCAGAAAAGGCTCGTCGATCAGCAACTTTCGAGACTGCGATCTGTGAACTTGGAAGGTCGCTATTTCAAATGAAGGAGGGCGGCGTCAAGCCGCCGCACTCCAGGAAATCTGATCTCCACACAGGACATCGCCATGAATGAAGTCCCTCTTGAATTCAAACCTGACTTGGTGTTTTGGTCGTTCGGAGTGTTCGTTGTTTTCATGCTCCTGATTTTTGGCGTGTTCGCGTTTCTGAGAC
>JANNDA010000635.1:0-4671 GCA_031387195.1 Planctomyces sp.
ATTCACTGTCATGTGCAGCGTGCGCCCGCCCTCCCGCTTCGGGTTACTTCGTCCGCTCCGGCTCACTAATCTCCTTTTCTCACAACGGCACAGCACTCTCATGACGATCACCATCAATGTCGGACACAGCCCTGATCCCGATGACGCTTTCATGTTTCATGCGTTGGCGAACGACAAAATCCCGACCGGGAATTACCGCTTCACGCACACCTTGCAGGACATCGAAACGCTCAACCATCGCGCGTTTCGTGGCGAGCTGGAACTGACCGCCGTCAGCTTGCACGGCTATGCCTATGTCACTGACAAGTACGCATTGTGCGCCTGCGGGGCGAGCATGGGAGACAACTACGGCCCGATGGTGGTGGCCCGCCAGCCGATGGGCCTCGGCGATTTGCGAGGTAAGAAGATCGCGATCCCCGGCACGCTGACGACCGCGTTTCTGGCGTTGAAACTGTGCCTCGGTGACACGTTCACTTACGAAGTCCACCCGTTCGACGAGATTCTCAACATCGTTGAAGCGGGCAAGGCTGACGCCGGTCTGATCATTCACGAAGGGCAACTGACTTTCCAAAATCAGGGGCTGCACATGGTCGTGGATCTCGGCCGCTGGTGGCACGACGACACCGGCCTGCCACTACCGCTGGGAGGCAATGCGATCCGCAAAGATCTCGGCCAGCAAGGGATGGAAGAGGTCACGGTATTGCTCAAGCAGAGCATTCAATACGGACTCGATCACCGTGCCGAAGCGCTCTCGCACGCGCTGCAATACGGCCGCGATCTCGATCGCAGCCAAGCGGACAAGTTCGTCGGCATGTACGTCAACGATTGGACGCTCGACTTCGGCCCGCGCGGTCGTGAGGCGGTGGCGACGTTACTGCGTCGAGCTTACGAAGCTCGGATCATTCCTAAGCCGGTTGAGTTGGAATTCATCGGCTGATTCAAGCAGTTGGCACATCTGACTTCGGAGCGCATACTGACGTCGCTCACTGACGAGCCTGAGGGACTGAACGATGACAACTCAATCGCTGGAACCTGTCGCAACAAAGCCCCGCCGCCAACGGCGGATTTGGACCGAGCAAGAATATCTCGATCTGCCCGGAGGCAAGTTGGTCGAATTCGACAACGGCCATGTGGCGGTGCTCCCGATGCCATCCGAATATCACCAAGACGTCGCATTGAACATCGTCACCGCGCTGCAGGCATTTGTCCGCTCGAAGAATCTTGGCAAAGTGCTGTGTGCTCCGATGCCCATGAAAGTGGATCAGTTGAAGTACCGCGAACCGGACGTGCTCTTCAAACGCAAACAAAAGCTGGCAGCAGACCCGAAGACCACCAAGTTTTGGGACGGTGCCGATCTCGTCGTGGAAGTGGTCAGCGACGGAACTGAGAATCGGCGTCGTGACCTGATCGTGAAACGGGCGGCCTACGCGGCGGCGAAGATCTCGGAGTACTGGCTGGTTGATCTGGAGAACTCCAAAGTCACCATGCTGAAACTGCGGGACGGCAAGTACGTCGTCCACGGAACATTTCGCGGCAAAGATCAAATTCAATCGGCGTTGTTGCCAGAGTTCGTGTTGCCGGTGAGCGACATCTTTCAATCGTAAGGCACACCATGAGCCAGACTGCATCCGCGAAATATCTCCAATCTCTCTTTGGCCTCGACGGTCTGTCTGCCGTTGTCATCGGCGGCACTGGCACCCTCGGAGGCGCGTTCTGCGATGCGCTCGCCGGAGCCGGTGCTCATGTGCTCGTCGTCGGCCGAGATGAAGTCGATGGCGGAGCCCGTGTGACGAGCATCAAAAATGCGGGCGGCAGTGCGGAGTTCTTTCGAGCCGATTCGACGAGTCGAGCAGACCTGGAGGCGATCGTCGCTCATCTCGATCAAAATGGCCGCAACTGCGACGTGCTGATCAACGGCGCGGGGACGAACTCGCCAACGCCGTTTCTGGAGATCACTGACGAAGAGTGGGACCGCATCTTCAACGTCAATGTGCGAGCCTTGCGGCTGTCGTGTCAGGTGTTCGGCAAATTCTTGCTCGATAAGGGACGCACGGGCTCGATCATCAACATCGCGTCGCTCAGTTCGGTCATTCCGCTGTCGCGAGTCTTCACGTACTCCGCCTCGAAGGCGGCTGTGCTAAACCTGACGCTGAACCTCGCTCGCGAATGGGCCACGAAGGGGATTCGAGTCAACGCGCTGTCGCCGGGCTTCTTCCCGGCCGAGCAGAACCGCAAAGTGCTGACGCCGGATCGAGTCGAAAACATCATGCGGCACACGCCGATGAATCGCTTCGGCAATCCCGAAGAACTCGCAGGAGCCATCCTGCTGATGGCCTCGCCCAAAGCGGGCAGCTTCCTCACCGGCGAAAACATCGTCGTCGATGGCGGATTCTTGGCGATGACGATTTGAGTGTGGGCACGTCGATTCAAAATCAGAATGCCGCTCGCAGCACAACGGCCGCGCTTTGACCCATCGAAGTGCGGCTGACTTTCAGCGCGAACGGATTGCTCAGCCGGTGTGGTTCATCGTGAATGACTCGCAGCCGGCAGTTGGGGTCGGGAGTGTGATAATTCAGCGTCATCGGCAATTCGCCATGCCGCATCGCCAACAAACTGCCGGCGAGTTCAATCGCCGCTGAACCACAATCCGCTTGACCGAAGTAGCTCTTGAGGGCGGTGACCGGAATGGACTCGGCGGCAGTCCCTAATGCCCGGTGAAATGCCCTCGCTTCGATCGTGTCATCGGCCTGCGTGCTCTTGCCATGTGCGTTGATGTGTCCGAGATCAGATGGCTCGATCCCGGCTCGACGCAGTGCCGATTGAATCGCTCCGACGAGTCCTCGACCGGCGGACGAATGGCCGTCAGCACGGCCGTCGCAGCCTGAAGTAACCGCGAGAATCTCAGAGTAAATGCGAGCCCCGCGCCGTTGAGCATGTTCGAGCCGCTCGATGACGAACGCTCCCGCTCCCTCGGCGAGGATCGTCCCATCGCGGGAGAGATCGAACGGGCGACAGGCTGTTGCCGGATCACCGTCGTGGCGGGACAGTCCTTCGAAGAGATGAAATTTGGCGACATCGACCGGTTGAATGTGCGAGCTGCAACCGCCGACGATCATCGCATCCGCCGCGTCGCGCTCGATGCAAGAAACCGCTTCGGCCAACGCAAGCAGTGTCGATGAATCGCGAGCAGTGATGGTGTTATTCGGACCTTGAGCATTGAATTCGATCGACACGTGGCAGGCAGGCATGTTGGGTAGCTGACGCAAAAACCAGAGCGGCGCAATTTGACTCATTGCCTCGCGATCAAACCGGTCATGTTGGAATCGACCGTTTTCGCCACGACAGAACTCCGCCGCATCGACCAGTTCCTGCGGGGTGCTCGTCATCCGCCCGGCACCGTAGACAACGCCGAGCCGTTCTGGATCAACAGACCCGGCAGACAATCCCGAGTCGGCCATTGCCTGAGACGCGGCTGACACGCCGAGCTGGATTTCTCGCGACATGACCTTGAGCAGTCGCTTGCAGGCCACCTGTTCTTCGGGGATGAAATCCCGCACCTCGGCCGCAAAACGACATGGAATCTCGGCCTCTGGAAACGACGAGTGATACGTGACCCCTGAGCGTCCGGCGCGCAGACTCTCCCAAAACGCTTCCGATCCAATGCCAATTGGCGACACCACACCGAGGCCAGAAATGACCACGCGAGTGCCCTGTGACATGCCATTCATAGCCTGTCTCCTGAGCCTGACCCTAAAACCACAGCGGTTTGACCGCTGGTCAGTCCCCGGCCGATCGCTCAGGCTGACTTTCGCCAACCACGTGATCCGCCGGACGACCTCAACAGACGGGCAAGCGGCCCATCCCTGGCTGCGGCTCATCGGCCTCGAAAACTCGTGAGAGAATCGCATCCACAGACGCGACCCCAGCCTCTCAACAAGTCCGAAAACCGATTCGCCTGCGGTGACTTCCCCAGCAAGTTTCCCAGCCGACCGAGCAAGCCACCTTCAGCGGGGAGAATTTCAGCGGGGGTGAACCGGAGAGTCAAGGTGGCTGTCAGAACGCAACGGGACCGGCTGATGCGTTGAACGCCATGAGGCTGTGAATTATCCGTAGGGCGGGCGGCTCGCCTGCCTGTTTTCTCTTGAGAACCAAACAGGCGGGCCGCCTGTACTACGATTTTCGGTGAGTCAAGCTACGAACGAAGTCACGATCCGGTCAGAACAGGAATCCGGAATCATCGTCGGATGCCTCGTTTGATTCGGTCGGACTCACCTCCGGCTCCGGTTTGGCTTTTTTCACGCGGCGGCGACCGGCGGTTGGGGACTCAGCGTCTGCCGTCGCGGAGGCATCGAAGAGCTTGGTGATCGGAGTGCCGTCCGACTTCATACCGACGAGTTGTTCGATCCGCTGCTCGGCATTTTCCAAAACTTGATAGCAGATTTTGAGCAACCCGATACCGCGCTCGAAGCGAGCGAGCGATTCCTCCAGGCCAACTCGGCCGTCTTCCAAGTCCACGACAATCCGCTGCAAGTCAGCGAGCGCGGCTTCAAATGAGGGTGACTCTGGCTGTGGGCTGGCTTCGGGCATGAGCAGACTCAAATCAGTTTCAAACTATACCGTTTGCGGTCATCGATGAGTCGTTTAACCGCACGCCGCAGGCACGCGCGTTTG
>JANNDA010000643.1:0-1608 GCA_031387195.1 Planctomyces sp.
GAGCAATTGCTCAACACGCCGGGCCTGCAAGTGGTCGGCGTGGAAACGCAGGTGCGCGATCTGCTCAAGACTGCTGAAGCGTGTATTGTGGCGGGCAAACATATTCATCTCGATAAGCCGGCCGGTGCCTCGCTGCCGCACTTCAAAAAGATTCTGGACGAAGCGGCTCGCAAGCATCTCGTCGTCCAGATGGGCTACATGTTTCGCTACAGCCCGGCGGTCGTGATGCTGCGAGAGTTTCTGAAGAATGGCTGGCTCGGTGAACCGTTTGAAGTTCACACGGTCATGAGCAAAGTTGTGCCTCCGAGTGATCGCATCAAGCTGGCAGAGTTCCCTGGTGGCATCATGTTTGAACTCGGCTGCCATGTGATCGACTTGGTCGTCGGCGTGCTGGGAAAGCCGGATTCCGTGAAGTCATTCGCTCGTAAGGTTGGGCCGCAAGAAGACAAGTTGCTCGACAACATGCTGGCGGTGTTCGAGTACCCGCGCGCGCTCGCGAGCGTCAAATCGAGCGCTGTGGAAATTGACGGCGGCGATCGTCGCCAGTTCGTCGTTTGTGGCAGCGAGGGAACGTTTCACATTCAACCGCTCGATGCCCCGTCAGTTCGCTTCACCCTGAATCAACCGCGAGGCAAGCATGGCAAGGGCTACCAAGAAGTCCGCTTCGGAAGTTACCCCCGTTATGTCGGTGATGCGGTCGATCTCGCGAAGATCATCCGGAACGAGAAAGAGCCGGATTTCTCTTACCAGCATGACCTCGCGGTGCAAGAAACGGTGTTGAAAGCGAGCGGTGCCGCGACCGAATAAATGAAATGCAGGCGTGCCGGAGGGCGTTAGCCCCTGGACATGTACGACGTTGTCCGGGGGTTAACCTGGATGATTTATGGCTGCGATGTAACCCGAAGCGTCAGCGAGGGCGTCGTCACCGTTCGTCCTCGCTGACGCTTCGGGTTACATCGCGGCACATCGCGTCCTCTATGAGTAGTCCATGAATAATCCCAGCTAACGCTCTCCGGCTCGCCTGGGAAATTTTCTTTGCGGGACTGCTCAGCAACACCACTGACGGATCAGCTTTTCGTACAACGTCGTGCCGCGATCGAGTTGATCCAGCGCGATCCACTCATCCCACGTGTGGGCTTGAGCGATGTGCCCCGGCCCCAGAACTGCAAGCTGCTTGAGATCGGTCAGCATCGCGCCGTCGGTGCCATAGGAGACCGTTGTCGCACGCGGACGATCGGCGAGTTTCACGAGTTCTTGAATGAACTCGCAATTCGGATCGACATACACCGGCATCGCTCGGTTGCGGACTTCAAACTTGAGGCCGCAGCGCGCGGCGGCGGCTTCAGCACGAGTGACCAGCGCTTCGGGGTTCTGCCCCGGCATCGGCCGAAAGTAGACCGTGCAGACGCTCTGTGGCGCGGTGATGTTGCAGGCATGTGTGTGGTCGTTGATGCCGATGTTCCAACTGATTGTTGGTGGATCAAATTCGGGATGCTGCCACGCGGGGTCGGCTTCCACCTCGTCATGAATGGCTTTCATCTCGCTTAGGAAAGGGATCATCGCCAAGTTTGCGTTGAGCCCTTCACGCGTGCTGCTGTGCGCGGCTTT
>JANNDA010000662.1:0-2438 GCA_031387195.1 Planctomyces sp.
CCTCGGTTTTCAGCGAACATCCCGGACACCGAGGGGCTGACGCCGCCCCGCTCACCAATGATGTCAGACGCTCGTCCCGCAGTGGATTGGGACGTCGCGAAAGAGCGACTTGGATGTGAGACCGGAATGCTGCGCGAGTTCGTGGAACTGTTGAAATCGCAAACTCCAACGCTGCTGGCCGATATTCACCACTCGATCGAAACTCACGACAGCAAACTGCTGCGACGCTCCGCACACACGCTGAAAGGCTCCGTCACTTATTTCGGAGCCGAACCGCTCATCGAAACGGCTCAAGCCCTCGAAAACCTCGGCCACGACGAATCCTTCGACGGCAGCACCGAACTACTGACAACACTCGAACTCGAACTCGCTCGCGTCTTGGCGGCCCTGGATGCCGGCCCGCCTGAGTAGACCGTCTCGTACTCGGAGGGCCGGTGTAGAACTATGTAGGATAAGCTTCCAGCTTGTCGGAACTGCTTTTGAAGGTGACAAGCTGGAAGCTTATCCCACGAAAAGTTCACCGGCTCGGAGAGTCGGGCTCCGTGATCTCAGCCCCGTCGCTTGACCATCGTGATTTCATTGCCGCTGGCGTTGAAGCTCACCTCATCCATGAACGTGCGGACCAAGAAGAGTCCTCGACCGCTGCATTTTTGCAGGTTGGCCGGATCTCTCGGATCGGGCAACTTAGTCGGGTCGAAGCCAAGTCCATCATCTCGAATCACAAACATGGCTGTCTGGCGGGAAAAGCGGGCGACAACGAGCACTCGCCGATCGCGAAAGGGTTGCTGTTGACGACGTTCGTCCACGAGCTTCCGGTAATCTTCGGGGTTTTCGCTCTAGCGCAATTCCGAAGTGAGTTCGAGGTTGCCGTGTTCCATGGCATTGATCAGACATTCGTGCAGGGCGGTTCCCACGCGGATCAAGCCGGCCTTGTCCGCCAAGTTCATCAGCATCAGGTGATCCTGAAGATGTCGAATGAGCGGCTGAACGCGGTGCGGATCATTGGACAGAACAAAGCGTAACTCGGTTTCAACCAGGCATTCCAAAACCTGTTGCTGGTTCCGGCTGACACGGGCCATGTCGAGCACTTTTTCGGTGGTTGGCACCAAGTCGCGGGCCAGGTCTCGCTTGGGGACATAACTGGCGGCACCCGCTTTGAGAGCGGCGACGGCAATCTCCTCGCTGCCGTGCGCGGTCATCAGGATGACCGGCAGATGCGAGTAGTCGCGATGAATGGCTTGGACTAACTCCAGGCCATTCATTTCCGGCATCTGTAAATCCGTGAGAACGATGTCGGGAACTTGCAATTTAATCAGTGCCAAAGCATCCCGGCCGTCCTCCGCAAACACGGCCGACCAACCGGAATGCTCTTCAATCAGAGCCCCCACCAAGTGGCGATCCAGAGCGACGTCATCCACGACTAAGACAGTATGCATATCTGCTTCCTAAAGCGGGCGTTACCCGCAACCCAATGACTGATGTGTCAAGCATTGGAAATTGGAAATTGGGAACAGGCGACAGTCGAAACCATCAATTTTCAATCTCCAAAAACATGCGTGCAAAAAAGCTCACCATTCACAGCAAAACTCTATCACCCGCCTGGCTTCACCGAAAGCAAAGCGTTCGGTGCGATGCTCGCCAACGCTTGCTTGAGTCTGGCGAGTTCATGTTCCATCACCGCAAACGCTTCGTCCGCGCCGGTCAGGTCTTTGTCCCGGCCCATGAATTCCAATCGCACGGCCGCCGACACGGCAGACGGAGCCGCAAAACACGACGCCGAGCCTTTGATCGAGTGGGCCACGCGCTGCACCTTGGTCATGTCTCGCTGAGTGATCGCCTCGCGAAGTGCCGGCAAGAACTTGTCGGTTTCCTTGAAGAACAGCCCGACCATTTGTTTGAGCAAATCCTCGCGCCCGCCGACTCGATCCACGGCCGCGTGCCAGTCCATAATTGATTCTGTGGCCGAATTGGTCGGCGCGGATTCGACTAGTCTGTCGTGATCCACTCGTGAAGAGACCGCAATCCCTTCAATCGTTTCATAGAGGGCTTTGGACTGGATCGGCTTGGACAAATAGGCGTCCATTCCCGCCTTCAGACACCGCTCGCGATCCCCTTTCATGGCATGGGCCGTCATGGCGACGATTTGCAGGTGCTTTCCGGTCGTTTGCTCCCGTTGACGAATGGCCGCCGTCGCCTCGAAGCCGTCCATCTCCGGCATCTGCACGTCCATCAGCACGAGATCAAACGACTCGCGTTCGACCGCCTCCACCGCTTCGCGGCCATTGTTCACCACGACCACCTGATGCCCGCGCGCTGCAAGCAATTCGCGAGCAACTTGCTGGTTCACCAGACCATCTTCGGCGAGCAAGATCCGCCGCGACCGCCGTGTTTCGACGAGCTCGGCGGGTGTCGGACCTGTCACGCGGATCGGCTCGCCC
>JANNDA010000673.1:0-1965 GCA_031387195.1 Planctomyces sp.
GTACCGCGGCCTCTTTGGCTCGGACGGTGTGACACTGTTGGAGAAGACCGGCGCGAATGAAAAACGCTTCCGTGAAGAGGCACCTCGGCACAAGTTCCTGCATGTGGCGACGCATGGTTTCTTCGCCCCCGAATCGCTTCGCTCTGCGCTGAATGACTCGACGAATCGCGGATCGCGACTGAACGATTCAGGTTCGTCAGAGCGATTGGTCGGATATTCGCCCGGCTTGCTGTCCGGCCTGGCTTTGGCTGGCGCGAACCGCCCGCCTGAGCCCGATCAAGAAGATGGCATCCTCACGGCATCCGAGGTCGAAAACCTCGACCTGCGCGGCGTCCAACTTGTCATCTTGTCTGCCTGTGAAACCGGCCTCGGCGAAGTCGCCGGCGGCGAGGGCTTGCTCGGCTTGCAACGAGCTTTCCAAGTCGCCGGTGCTAAAACGGTGGTCGCCAGCCTGTGGCAAGTTTCCGACAATGCCACCCGCTCACTGATGGAACGCTTCTATGAAAACTTGTTGAAGAAAGAGATGGGCACCCTGGAGTCTCTCCGTGAAGCTCAACTCTGGATGCTCAAGGAAGGCCAAGAGCGCGGCTTGGTCCGAATTAACAAGGCCGATCAGCCAGTGACGCCCGCAACATCCTCGCGAACTCCGCCATTCTACTGGGCCGCATTCGTCCTGAGCGGTGACTGGCAGTAATCGCAACGTAAATCTGAGAACAAGAAAACGAAGGTTGATGATGATTCTGACGCTTCGCAGACCTTGGTCACTGGCCATCGCCAAGCAGCTTATTTGTTCGCTGCTCGTGTTAGGAACGATGGCGATGTGCTGCCTCACAGCCGCATCGGCAGAGGACTCGCCGCCCAACCGGGAATTGACAGCCGTCCAGAAGGAGCGATTGAAGGAGCGGGATCCCCTCTTGAAGGAGTCACTCGATCTTCGTGAGTTGGGAAAGTTTGCCGAAGCGATTGAGGCCGCCGAGAAAATCGCGGCCATCGAGCGGGATACCTTTGGTTCTGAACACGACGAGGTTCTCGGCACGAGAGACTTCATTGCGCACTTGCAGGAACGGCGTGGGGACTTCGCCGCCGCCCGCAAGATCCGCGAAGAGATTCTGGCCATTCGCCGGAAAGTTGCGGGAGTCGATCACTGGCGCTCTTCCGATGCGCGGCGGGCTTTGGACAACATCGACGTACTTGAAAAACTGGCGCCCGAAGACCAGAAGCTGTTGAACCAAGCTTGGGTCTTGAGCGAATCGGTCACGCAGCTTCACCAGCAGAAAAAACCGCGAGAAGCATTGACGCTGGCCACCGAGGCACTGGACATCCGCCGAAAAGTGCTGGGCGCGAAGCATTTCGATTATGTCACCAGCCTCAACAATCTCGCCGAGCTCTACTCGGCGATGGACGAATGGTCGAACGCAGAGCCGTTTTGCTTGGAAGCCGTCGAAATTGAAAAAACTCTGCTGGGGGAGCGGCACCCGCATTACGTCCAAAAACTGGAATTCCTCACGGTGATCTACCTCAGGGCGGAAGACCATGCGAAGGCGGAGCATTTCCTGCGGCAAGTCGTCGAAATCAAGAAGGCGACGCTCGGGGAAAAGCATCCGGCCTACGTCGCCAGCCGGGACTCACTGGAGTCGCTCCGTCTATCGATCCAAGAGCAGGCAATGCTGAAACAGCGGGAGGAATTCTCCCAACAGATGATGGAGTTGCGGAAGCGGGGAAAGTTGACTGAGGCGCTCGAAGTAGCGGAAAAGAGGCTCGCCGTCGAACTGCAGTTGATAGCGGACCGCAAACGGCGTCTGGTAACGCACGAGGTCGAGGGTAAATGTATCCGGCGCGGTCCACGCAGAGGTGGACCCTCCAAAAACGGGAACAGAAAGAATCGGCCCTACCGAATTGAGGACCGTTCAGATTGGCGGTTGCTCCGGCTTGGTCGGTCCGGTTTCGTCGCCGGAGTGCATCCGC
>JANNDA010000743.1:0-12701 GCA_031387195.1 Planctomyces sp.
TCGGATGACTTATCTATCTATTTCCGTTCGCCTAACCGTCGAGTACCGACCATTTGAGTCGCAGTCAAAGGGCGGGCGAATTTCGACGATGCGATGCTCCTGCGCAGCAATCGCCTTTCGCAACTCCGCGTGAGAACGTGGGAAAACATTCGATTCAAGAACCCAATACATGCTTGTTACTCCGTGTTCTGCCGCTCGCGTTTGATGTCCGTGTTCACTCTCGCGCGGCAGGGTCTTTGAAGTGATTGAATTAGTTCAACAAGCTGCTGCATCATTTCGAGGTTGGCCATCAAGTGAACCCTTCTGAAAGTCTTGCTTGGTCGTAGCAAGAGTGGATCGCATGTGCCGTTCAATGGGAAATCCGCGCAGGCGAGCCGCCTGCTCTACGTTTTTCACCGCGTCCGCTCGTATTGAAAGTCCAACGTCCCTTCGGCGAGCGTGATGCCTTTGATTGCTTCGAGCAGGTTGGCTCGCGTGGCTTTGTCGGGGGACAGCTTCAACTCACCGGACAGGGCGTAGACGGTGATGTGGTACTGCTTCACGCCGGGGCCTTTGGATTTCATGGGGTCGTACTCGCGGCGGTTCTTGTCGTTGAGCCCCACGGTGCCGATTGATTTTTCATTCTTCGCGAGCTTGGTGACGTTGGCTGGGATGTTGTAGACCACCCAGTACGACTTGATGTCGCCGGGGCCGGGGATGTGCCACACGTTGATTGCGAATGACTTCGTTCCCTTGGGTGCGTCCTTCCATTCAATCGGTGGCGAGGCGCTGGCTCCGTCGCCGGTGAACTCGATGGGAATGCTGCCGCCCGATTCAAACGCGGGGCTGGTCACGACCAATTGCGGCAGGTTGCTGCGCGGTTTGGGCGTCGAGGACGTTGGCTCGTCGCGGCGCGGCGGTGGGTTCTCGCCTTTGCGTGGTGGGGGGGGCGGAGGACGCCGGTCGTTGCCACCTCGTCTCGGTGAGTACGTTTCGTTGGTCGTACTGCCGTTCGTATCGACGAACGTGAACTTGGCCGAACCATCGTCGGCGAGGACGTAGCTCACCGAGCCCTTTTTGCCGCGCACGTCATACGTCAGGACGTAGCTGCCGGGCTTGGACTCTTTGAAGTCGGTGATCTGGGCATCGCGAAGAGGCCGGAGATCAGGGCGGAGCGGTTCCGCCCGCGGCTGCGGATCGATCTGGCCGCCACGCTCGGTCACTTCGCCGAAGAAGCCGCCGTTGAGGTACGGGTATTTCTTCGTGGCGTGATAGTGATAGTTGCCGTTCTTGTCCTTGTGCCCGTTGAAGGCGTCGAGCCCGACGACCTTCGATCCGTCCGGCTCGTCGTAGCCGTAGATCGGATAGCCATCGAGGGCATACGCGATCGGCAGCCCCTTGCCGATCGTCTTCTCCAGATGGACCGGAGCGATGTGATAGTGATAGTCGTCCGCTCGACCGCAGTGCCCGCCGAACTCGTCGAGTTCCCCGATGGCATACGAATCCTCGCCGCGATTATTGAGCGGGTTGAAGATCGGGACTCCGTTTGCCGCCAGCGCGATGGCTCCACGCAGAAAGTTGCCTTTCGCCGACTGCGGCTTCTTTGCCGGCACCGGATGCAGCGGGATCTGCCAGGCATTGTCGCCGAAGTATTTTTGAGGGATCGGCACCTGCTGTTGCCACGCGGTGATGCCGACCATCAAGCGATGATCGGGGATGCCGTTCGATTCGACGTAGAAGAACCGCTCGTCCCAGCGAGTCTTGATGGCCTGGAGTTTGACGAACGCTGCAAACGCCTGCGCCATGTCGGGAGCTTGCTCGCGTGTCACGTCTTTGCCTTTCGACTTGGCTTCGAGTTGAGCCAACAGTCGTTCCATCACCATTCCACTCTGGTCGAAGCCACACTCTACTTGATCGCTGACTACCGCCGAGTCAGTCGAGTTCGCCGTCTGCTTCCGATGCGAATGGCCGGGGTGCGCGACCGCCAACGAGCTCGCCCAAAACGAAAGCAAAAACGCAACGAAAGACATCGTGATGCGAAACACAAATAACTCCTGGGCAGGGTTTGATGACCGCATTGATAACTTCTCCGCGTCGCCCGTGTTGTCCGTGTCCAACTGGCATTTCGTCGCAGAATGATGAGACACGGTCAGGGGCCGGTTCGCACGCCGACAATTTGCCGGACATCGCTGACAGATTGAAACATGTGCCAATCGTTCTGCCCATTATGAGTTCACAAGATTTTCAGCTCGCAGCGGATTACATTGGCCGCCCTCCAATGAGTGCCTGCCAGTCAGCCTGCCTTCGTTCTTTCCACAGGAGTGCGTGATGCTGCGATCTGCTTTGAACTCGGTCGTTGTTTGTTTGCTGTTGTTTCTTGTGACCGCAGATCACTGGCAAACATCGCGGGGCAACGCCGCCGATCCGGCATTGAAAGCGGAGGATTACAAGTCAGCGTGGCAGAAGCTTGGCGTTCCCGGCACGTGGGATGACCTGACGAAAGGAGTCTTGTCGAGCTTTGACGGAGTCGCCTGGTATCGCTGTGAGATAAGGATTCCCGCCGAATGGCAGACGGTCCAAATCACCGTTGCGACCGAGCAGATCGATAATGCTCACGAGGTGTATTTCAACGGCGTGAAAATCGGTGGGGCAGGGAGCTTTCCTCCGAAGTATGCCAGTGGGCTCAATGAACTCAGGCGATTGATTGTGCCTTCCGAGCAAATTCGATTCGGTGAAGCAAACGTGCTTGCGGTTCGGATTTATGACCACGACGGCAAGGGTGGTTTCAAGGGTGCCGCACCGTCGGTGAGTGCAGGCGGGCAGACGATTCGGACGGAAGGACCGTGGGATTTTCGAGCTCGCGATGAAGCGACATTCGCGGCGCGCGTGGATGATTCCAACAAAGACAAGCTGCCTGTGAACTCGGCGAGCTTCAGCAAGGTGCTCGCCTCGCCGCATAGCGCGCCGGTAGGAAAAGCTCCGACTGACTATTCGCCGATCGTGCCGCCGACCGATGCCGCGAAGACCTTCACAGTGCCAGAAGATCTCAGGCTCGAATTGGTGTTGGCCGAACCGCTGGTCAAGCAGCCGCTGTTCATGACATGGGATGAGCGCGGTCGGTTGTGGGTCGCACAGTACATTCAATATCCGTATCCGGCAGGTCTCAAAATGCTCAGCCGCGATGCGTTCTTGCGAGCGGTCTATGACAAGGTGCCGCTGCCGCCGCCGCAGGGCGAACCGGGGTTGGACAAGATCAGCATTCATGAAGATACCGACGGTGACGGTGTGCTCGATCAGCACAAGACATTTCTCGAAGGTTTGAATATCGCGACGTCATGTGCTCATGACCGTGACGGCGTGTGGGTGATGAACCCGCCGTACTTGCTCTACTACTCCGACAAGAATCACGACGACGTGCCGGACGGCGATCCCGTAGTGCATCTCGCTGGCTTCGGCTTGGAAGACACGCACTCAGTCGCGAACAGTCTGAGGTGGGGGCCGGACGGTTGGCTGTATGGCTGCCAGGGGAGCACGACCAGCAGCGCGGTGATGCGTCCCGATTTAGACAAGCTGCCGGTCCATTCGATGGGTCAGTTGATTTGGCGCTACCATCCGCCGACTCGCCGGTTTGAGATCTTCGCCGAAGGTGGCGGCAACTCATTCGGCTGCGAGATCGACGCGGAAGGGCGAGTCTTCTCCGGCCACAACGGCGGTGACACGCGCGGATTTCATTACGTGCAGGGAGGCTATTCACAGAAAGGCTTTAATAAGCACGGCCCATTGTCGAACCCGTATGCCTACGGTTACTTCGCGGCAATGGCTCACGCCGCCGTGCCGCGGTTTACTCACAACTTCATCCTGTATTCCGGAGCCACTCTGCCGGAAAAGTATCTTGGCCATCTCTTCGGTGTTGAGCCGCTGCAAGGCCGTGTCGTCGAGGCGGATTTCAAAAACGACCGCTCGTCGTTTCAGACGAAAGACCTCGCCTTTCCGATCACATCGACTGACAAGCGATACCGTCCGGTCGATATCAAAGTTGGTCCGGATGGAGCGATCTATGTGGCTGACATGTACGAGCCACAGATCGCGCATCATCAACACTTTCAAGGTCTGATCGACAAGGACAACGGTCGCATCTATCGCTTGCAGGCGAAGGATGCCGTCAGCGGGCTTAAGCCGTTTGATCTCGCCAAGAAGACGTCAACCGAGCTGATCGAAGTCCTCAAGCATCCGAATAAGTGGTTCCGTCAGACGGCTCTGCGTTTGATCGGACAGCGGCGTGACAAGTCGGTGATTCCGTTGCTCAAGCAGAGTATCGAAAAGAACTCCGGCCAGTTTTCGCTCGAATGTTTGTGGGCGCTGTATCAAGTCGGCGGGCTCGATGAATCGTTCGCGCAAGTCAGTCTCTCCCACAAAGAGCCGCTCGTTCGTGAGTGGACTGTGCGATTACTCGGCGACATGACGCTCGCGGTTGCCGCAAAGCCAGTTGTCGATATGGGCCGCGTTCAACCGGCGGCGGCAAATCCGAACGCGACGCCGATGGACAAGCAGGTTGCGTTTCAAGCAGATGCACATCTCATTGGGCATCGCGCGTCCGAGACGCGAGTCAGCGAGGCACTCGCCAAGAAGTTGGCCGAAGTGGCGAGGGCAGAAACTTATGTGCGAGTTCGTAGTCAACTTGCCTCGACCGCAAAGCGATTGCCCGCCGATCAAGCCCTGCCGCTGATCGATGCTTTATTGACGCACAACGAAGATGCCGACGACATCCACATTCCGCTGCTGCTGTGGTGGGCATTGGAGTCGAAGTCTACGAAGAACGCGGCTGACATCGTGGCGTTGTTCGGTGACGCCGACGTTTGGAAACGCCCACTTGCTGAAAAGCATCTTGTAGCGCGAGTCATGCAGCGGTTTGCTCAGGGAGGCTCTCGCAACGACTTGATGATCTGTGCTCAGTTGCTCGCGAAGGCTCCGACGATCGAGCACAAGAAGGAACTGCTGAAAGGCTTTGAGACTGCCTTCAAAGGCCGACCACTTAGCGGTCTGCCAGATGAGTTGGTCCAAGAAATCACGGTGGCTGGCGGCGGATCGTTGGCCCTGCGAGTCCGTCAGAAGGATGTCGCCGCGATCGAAGAGGCGCTCAAGACGGTCGCGGTCGAACCGGCCACGACGCCGGCTGACAAAGCGGCTGCCGCAGAGGCGAAAGCTCGTCGCACTGAACTCATTCAAACCTTGGGTGAAGTGCAGCCCGCCGGTTCGCTGCCAGCCCTCGTCGCTGTCCTGAAGACCGCTCAAGACAACGACATTCGATCAACAGCCCTGACTTCGTTACTTGCCTTCAAGGACGAAAGCATCGGCACGGAAGTGGTCGCGCTCTTCGGCTCGCTTCCCGATGACGTGCAGTCGGTCGCGCAAACACTTCTCTCTAGCCGAGCCGCATGGAGCCGTCAGTGGCTGGAGGCGGTCGATGCGGGCAAACTCAAAGCCGATGCGATCCCGCTCGACGTGGTTCGCAAGCTGACTTTCCACAAAGAGGCTCGCGTGGCTGAACTGCTCAAGAAGCACTGGCCGAAGCTCGAAGGTGCCTCGACTGCCGAAATGCAGCAGCAGATGGAACGCTTCGCACCGATCGCAAAGACCGAAGGGGGCGTGGCATTCGAGGGGAAGAAGATCTACATGCAGTCGTGCGGCAGGTGTCACCTGCTGTTCGGCGAAGGAGGCCGTATCGGCCCAGACCTGACGACCTTCAAACGAGACGACGTGATGCGGATTCTGCTCAACATCGTGAATCCCAGCGCCGAGATCCGCGAAGGCTTTGAAAGCATCACCGTCGTCAGTACCGACGGTCGCACAGTCAACGGATTTCTGGCCGATCAAGACAATCGAGTCGTCGTCGTCCGCGGCATCGACGGCCAGAACATCACGATCGCTCGCGATGACATCGAAGAGATTGTCCCGTCCAAGAAGTCGCTGATGCCCGAAGGTCTGCTCAATAATTTGACGGACGAGCAAATCCGCAATCTCTTCACGTACCTGAAAATCTCGCAGCCGTTGAATCAGTAGCGGCGGATTCTTGCGTGAAGTAACCCGAAGCGTCAGCGAGGGCGGGCGTACCAGAACGCGATGGCTTCCGAATCTCGTGAAGCGATCGCCCTCGCTGACGCTTCGGGTTACTGAGAGCTTCGTCACTCGCGTTCAAACGAATGATCCCACAACTCGGTCTCTTTGCCGGAGTACTTCAGTTCGCCGAGGTGATAGCGACACTTGCCTAGCAGTTGTTCCGAGCGGTCGAAGAAGTTGTCGAGGATGCCTTTCAACGAACCATCGATCGTGTCTCGCTTGTCGCGCGGTTGAAAGTGCGACAACGCGAGAATGCGATACGTCCCAGCCTTCAGTGCGCCGATTTCAAAGTTGCCGGATTCATCCACGACGGCCACCTCTCCGCCGACCGCCTTCAAGCTCGTGGCCGCGATTTGCACATCGGCATCCGTGTCGGCCGAGCGGAGTCCGACAACGCTCAACTTCGTCGAGCCTTCTCGCTTTTCGGGGAGCAGAAGTACTCGCGCCCCCCGATCCGGACGACGTTCACCCGCATCCGTTTGATAGGTCACTCGCCCACGCACGGCTGGCGAATTTCCAGATGCCGGTGGGAAGTCTTTGCGAATGGCCACGCCGTTGTTCGCACCGACGTTTGCGGGCGGAGCATTCTTCGGGACCACGTTAGCCGCGACGTTGCTGTCGCTCGGAGTACGATCCCATCGCCCGGCGATGAATCCCAGAAAGAACGTGACCAGCGCGATCGTGACCACCCAACTGATGGCGATTCCGCGATGACTCCATGATCTCGATGTCGGACTTCCGTTGACGTGCGGAAGCGGTTCGAGGAATGGCTGGTCGGCGGCTGGATCGCGCGGTGCCGATTGATTGGCCAATGCGGCCAGTTCCTGCATCGACGCCACCGGTGTCGGCTTTTGCGGATCATGGACTACCAGCGGAATTGATCTCACTGGTTGCTGCGGTTCAACACGAATCGGGGCCGGCGCGGCGACCGGAGCTGAAGGTGCTATCGGTGCGGATGAAGCGGTCGGTGGCTTCGGTGTTTCGCTCTCTGCTTCGGCGACGGCGACAGCGGACTCCGGTTCAAACGCGACTTCACCGCGACCGAGGGCCGCGAGTTCGTTGAGTGCGTTCGCCAACCGCGAATCTTGGAGATTCAACTTCGGCTCTGGCAGCGGTTCAACGTACCCTTCAGGGTCCGGAACTCGAATCGTGCGACCGCATGTCGGGCAATCGACGAGCAAGCCCGCCTTCAAATGCGAGATGCCCAGGAACTGACGGCAGTGCTGACAACGAAACTTGATCGGCATCAGCTTCCTCGCGAACTCGAATCGACCGTCGAGCCCTCATCGTGCATCGCTCGCCAGGCAAGTAATGCGACCAGCCCCACAAAGTTTACGATCCAGGCAACCGCCGCAACCAGGAACACTCCCCAAACATTGGCACCACCGTTGCGATCGCCGACGGCGGACAGCACCAGCATGATCACACACGACAGGAATGCGACAAACGTCAGCACGGCTCCCGTCCAAAACGATCGCCTGATCCAAACTCGGCTTTGCATGAGATTCCCCACTGGCGAGCCGAATTGCTCGCTGTTTCCAAGGCGGATAATCTTCCGCCCCTGCCGCCCGCCGTCAAGCCGCTCTGTCTCTTCAGAAACTTCTTCGCAGACATTGAGCCAGTCGCCGGTTAGACTGGGCATCGTTCAAATCCAACGAAAGATTGCTTTATGAACGTGGATGATTTTCTCAAACGTGACCTCAATCGTCGGCAGTTTCTCGGCCGTAGCGCTCAGAATGCCGCCGGAGTCGCGGCCGGTATGGCGGGACTCACGGGAGCTGCGTTGTTGGCAAAAGCGAATGCGTCAGAACGAGTACGAGTTGCCGTGGTTGGCGTGCGGAATCAAGGGAAATCACTTGCCGCCGGATTCGCTGGGCTGCCGGAAGCTCAGGTGGTTGCGCTGTGCGATGTCGATGACAACGTCATTCCGTCCGCGATGCACGCGCTTCAACAAGCTCAGGGAACGTCCCCACGCATCGAGCATGATTTTCGCCGACTGCTCGATGATCCACAAATCGATGCCCTCGTCATTGCCACTCCGGATCACTGGCACGCGCTGATGACGACGATGGCCTGCGAAGCCGGCAAAGATGTCTTCGTCGAAACTCCCGCGACTCATCACGGCGCGGAGGGAGCCTGGATGCTCGACACCGCTCGACGCACACAGCGAATTGTTCAAGTTGGTTTGCAACAGCGCAGCAGTGCTCATTTTCAATCGGCAATCCGGTTGATTCACAGCGGAAAACTGGGCAAAGTCGCGTCCGCGAAAGCGTGGTTCGTGCAGAAGCGACAACCATTGACTGCGTCGGCGATCAGCGAACCTCCTGCCGGAGTCGATTTCAACGCGTGGCTTGGTCCTGCCCCGGAGCAGCCGTTTGCCGTGCATCGGTTTCATTATCACTGGCGCTGGTGTTGGGAGTACGGCTCGGGTGACTTGGGTTTGTGGGGCTCGCAATTTCTGGACATCGCCCGCTGGGGATTGAATGCGTCGTGGCCGCAGCGAGTCGCAGCGAGCGGGAGCAATCTCGTGCTGCAAGGTGCGACGGAGACACCAGACTCAATGCACGCCTTGTTTGACTGCGGCGACCAAACAATTTCGTGGGAACATCGCACGTGGAGCAATCACGCTCCTGAAGGTCGCACGGCGGGCGTCGCGTTTTATTGTGAGCGAGGGACTTTGGTCGTCGATCGCGGCGGCTGGAAGGTCTACGACTGCTCCGAACAACTGACGTCCGATTCCGCCGAGCCGTCCCGTTCGCACTTGGCCGAGTTTCTGGACTCGATCAAGACTCGCTCCGCGCCACAAGCCGATTTGGAAACCGGCATCATTTCCGCCGGCTGGTGTCATCTGGCGAGTATGTCGTATCGCTTGAATCGCGAACTGAGCGTTGACGCCTCTGGACGACCAGTCGATGAACTCGCTCTGTCGCAATGGACGCCGACGTACCGTGCGCCTTGGAAGCTGGCCTAAGCCGCACACAAAAAGGCGAGCGGGACGGCGTCAGCCCAATGTCGTCTTTCGCTCCGCGAAAGAACGTCCTTTCGCGTAGCGATAGGGGACAAAGTGAATACCGGGGGGCTGACGCCGCCCCTCTCGCCTGTGTGTTGCCCGAAGACTACTTCGCCTTCAATCGCTCTTCCGCAGCCGCGTCTTCGGCGTTGGGGCGAATCGCTTCAAAGTAGCGGCGAATCGTTTGGCGGTGACCAAGCGGGATGTCCTCGGAGTCGAGAACCGCATCGCTCATTTTGCGGTACTTGCTGTAGACCTCTTTCAAGCCGCGCTTCGCTTGCTCTTCGGCTTCGGGAGTCGTGATGGTCTCCACGTCGCTGTCCCCTTGCTCGCCCTTGAGTCCCTGAATCTTCTCTTCGTTTCGCTTAGCCGCGAGGTCGGTTTTCTCCCCTTGGATTTCCGAGTTCGTTCCCTTGCCCGCTTTCAGGCTGGGGTTCTTCGCCTGTTTGTTTCCTTGGCAATTGCTCTGGCAGTTTCCTTTGCACTCACCGAGCTTGTCGCACTGCTTCTTGAGCAGGTCGCCAATCTTCTTGCAGTTGCCTTGTTTCTTGGCGCATTCGGCGAGCTTGCTGGCTCCGCTTTTACATTGCGAAGGATTGTCGTTCTTCATCCCTTCGGACATTTCTTTGGCCGCCTCGCTGAGCTTCTTCATGCCGCTTTGAGTGGAACTTTCTGAAGCCTTTTGCAGCTTGTCAGAGACCGCTCGTGATTCCTTGCGATCGAGCTTGGGGTTGTCGAGCTTCGTGAGTTCCTCAGCGGCTTTTTCATACTTCCCGTCTTGCAGAGCCTGTCCCGCTTGTTGCAGTGCTTCGGCGGATTGCAGCGCCTCGCCAATGGATTTCATTTGTTCGTCGGTCGCTGCGACGTTGAATTGAGCAGCGACAGCCTGCAATGCCGATTGCATCTCCGACATCTTTGCCAGAGCTTCGCGCACATCGACGCCCGGCTCCTTCATCTCGTTGGCTTTGGCTTGCAGCTCTTTGATCAACGCCTCAATTTTCGGATCGTGATTCTCCGGCAGTTGATCGAGCAATTCTTGCAGATTTTCTTCAACGATCTCCGCTTCAGCGACGATGGCGTCAATCGGTTGAGACGGCCCGGCGTTCACCAGCGAGCGTCCTGTCGGCCAGCAAAGAAGAATGACCGCGAATGTCGTTGTCACTGTCGCCCAACGCCACGAGGCAGGCATTTTGACCGGGACAACTTTAGCGGCTTCGATGCGATGTAAGTGATGCACGGCATCTGCCAATTGCAATTCTTCAAACTCGCCCGCTTTGCTGGAATCTTTTCGGTTCAGAAACGCCAGCGCCGTTTCTGTGCGGTCTTTTAACTCATAGCACTGATCGATTGCGTGAGCCGCGTATCTCCAGTCACCCTTGATCAGACACCACACTCCCGCAACGGCCGCCGACACCAGCGGCGCACCGAGCAACACAACAACTCCGTCCAAAACAGAGATGTTCCCAATTTGGAACAGTCGCAGTAAGGCGGTGAATGTCGCAGCCGTTGCTCCGACGACCAGTCCCTGGAACGTCGCATTGAGGACCGAGACCAACCATTGCCGCTGACGCACGGGTTTCAGTTTGCCGAAGATCAGTTCACGCATGAGGGGTTCCTGGTGAAGTCCAAATTAACTCGCGAAAATAACCCTACCTTCCTCGACTCAATGAAACAACGTCCGTTTTACGATTCTTAGCGGTGGCAAAACTCTTACTAGCAAAATGGCAACTACGTTGGTACGACATAGCCGCGATCACGTCTCACGTCACTGAAAGTTGAATGCCCGTCCGAAAAATACCGCTCAAGATTGCAGGTGTATCATGCCTGAATTGATGGTGTTGGCTTCGTCCATGCGTGGAACTCGCTTTGTGCTGAGTCCGATTCGTGATGCGGTGATCGGTCGCGGAGCTTTCTGCGATGTTGTTCTCACCAAGAGAACGGTGTCGCGAAAACATGCACGAGTCTTCTTTGATGGTGCGCATTACCAGATCGAAGACTTGGGGAGTTCTCATGGAACTTATCTCAACGGCCACCGCTTGAGTTCTCCGACCATGCTGAAGGACGGCGATCACTTCAATGTCTACGACATTCCGATTGCCTTCTGTTTGTCAGCCGAAGCAAAGATGGCTGAGACGACGTCAATGACTCTTAATCTCACCGAGGGGTTCGCACTAACGCCTTTGCCTCCAACAAACGGTCTCAGTTGCGCCATTCGACAGCCGCCAATGTTTACCGGGCGGCTGCGGCAACTGGTGGAAATCACTCGGCGGCTGGGGAGCACCTTGCTGGTCGATGAGATTTTCCCGCGTGTGTTGGATACGTTGTTTGACATGTTCCCACAAGCGGCCCTCGGTGAAATTCAATTGGTCGAAGCCGACGGACGGCTGAATCCCGTGGCCATGAAACATAGCCGAGACGATGACAGCTCGATTGTCACTCGAGTCCCCGTGGGTCATAACATTTCTTTGCAAGTCCTTTCGTCCGGACAGCCGCTTCTGCAGGCTGCCGATTCGTCGGCAAAAGATTCCGTGCTGGATGGCGCTGCGGGGGCAATGATCTGCGTCCCGATGCTCGGACCTTCTCACGCGAAACTTGGAACGATTCTGTTGGAGGCTGACGACGACAATCGAACCTTCACGGAAGACGATCTCGAACTGGTCACGGCTGTCGGTATCTTGACCGGACAAGCGGTCGAATACGCTCAGGCTCATGCAGACCTGTTGCGAATGGATCAAGCGAGACGCCAGTTAGAAACTGCTCGGCAAATTCAGTTGCGGATGTTGCCGCGCAGTAAACCGGACGTTCCTGGCTATCGTTTTTGCGAATACTACGCGCCGGCTGAGGCAGTGGGGGGCGACTACTATTTTTGGGACTCGCTGCCCGATGGTCGCGTCATCCTGGGTGTCGCAGACGCCTGCGGAAAGGGTCTTCCGGCGGCGATGATGATGGCTCAATTTGCCACGGAAGTTCGGCACTGCCTGGCGGCGGCCGAAACGCTCAAACTCGCGATGTCATCCTTGAATCGTTTTGTGGCCAGCTTGGACGAGGGCTTTGTGACGTTCTGTCTGTGTTTGTTGGACGCGAACCGCAGCCGGATCACGTTGCTGAATGCCGGCCACCCGCCACCGCTGTGCGTGCGAAAGCAGTTGGGGACTGTCGAGCAACTCGGACTGGAACGCAGCACGTTTCCGCTCGGCATCGCGGAGGAACACGAATTTCATACCTCATCAACGCTGCTTCAACCGGGCGATGAAGTACTCTTTTTTACGGACGGTCTCATTGAGGCCATGGCTCCTGACAATAGCCTCTACGGCGAATCACGAGTGCTGCGACATTTGGCTGCGCCACACGATTGTTTGCAGTCGTTGTTTGACACGATCGTCGAGGACGTCGAACGTTTTCGTAACGGGCGTAGACGCTCTGATGACACCTGTTTGATCGGGGTCGCGCGACTCAGTGAATAAAAGCGTGATCCACTTTGTAGGCAGAGTCGGCGTTATTCATCGGGGAAGCGGTGTGCCGCGATGTAACCCGAAGCGTCAGCGAGGGCGAATCGTGACGACGCCCGCGCTGACGCTTCGGGTTAAATTCGGAC
>JANNDA010000776.1:0-3389 GCA_031387195.1 Planctomyces sp.
TCCGGCTCTCTCTACGAACTCGCAACCTTCCGTGGGCGACTCGCCTGAACAACACTGGTTGAAACCATCCTTGTCCGAGAGCCGGATGCGGGAAATCCGCCCGTCCGGTTCGATGAGCGCGAGGTGGAAACGGCACACACCGCGCCACCTCTCGACTCTACGCGTGACGAGCCGTGCGCTGGTCAACGCTCAGTGAAGCGATCGGCTCGTCACGCGGAGCGGCTGTGAAGAATTGACGTGGGATAGGCTTCCAGCCTGTCATCTCAGCCCGAAAACATGACAGGCTGGAAGCCTATCCCACGAAAAATTCACAACCTCGGAGCGATGACGGCTACGTAAAACTCAAAGCCAGCTACGTCATCCGCTGGCGAACGATGCGTTCGAGCTGATCGAGGACCACATCAGGAGCAAGTCCCGATGTGTCGATTCTGATCGCGTCCTCGGCCGCTCGAAGTGGGTCGATCACGCGTGTCTTGTCGCGGGCGTCTCGTTCGCGGATGTGTTGCAGAATTTCTTCCAGCGGGACGTCATGCTCGTGCTGCTCACGCAATTCGCGCTGTCTCCGAATCGCCCGCTCTTCGGGTGCGGCGGTGACATAGAACTTGCACTCCGCGTGAGGGAATACGGCGGTTCCTTGATCGCGCCCTTCGGTGACGATGTTCCGCCCCTCGGCAAATTTCCGCTGTCGAGCCGCCAGTTCACGGCGGACACCGGGATTCGAGGCGACCATCGAGCTTCCCTGAGCGACCTGTGGCGATCGAATCTCCGAGGTCACATCGTGGCCATCAACGAAAACGTGATGCAGGTCCAACTGCAACTGCATCGCCGTCGCACAGGCTGCGACCGAGTCGATGTCGTGCAGATCAATCGACGCTCGCAAACAACGCCACGCGACCGCTCGATACATCGCGCCGGTGTCGAGAAACTCAAACTGCAACCGCTCGGCCAGCCCGCGTGCAGCCGTGCTTTTCCCCGATCCAGCAGGTCCGTCGATCGTCACAATCATGAAGCACTCATCAATCAATGGTTGTTGCCGCAGCATCATCAGCCGCGTCGGGAACAGTGACGGGCGGGGGATCAAACCGCAATTCCAGATCGGTGATCTCGAACGGAGACAAGTCCACTCGCACGATGTCCCCGTCGATGATCGGCTTCCCCGTGTTGCGGCCAGTGAAATCACGCTGACGAACAGATAACGGCGTGCGGAAACAACGCAGCGCGATGCTTTGCCGTCGTCCTTCCGTCTCTTGCAGCCGCACCGCGAAGCCGTTGCCTGTCGGTGACGCTGGCGGCTCAGTGATCTCCCAAGAAGAAAGAACGCTGCGCGGCTCGTCCATCAACGCGGAGAGTCGCGTGAGTTGCACGTCTGGCGAGTCGAGATGCAGGAACCAGCCGGTCGATCCACATCGCGGCGGCCCTGATTCCGTCGGAATGACGAACGCCGGGGCGGTCGCGTCGAGCGCGGCTTGCAGTGGATATGGCTGCTCGAAACCGATCGAAAATCGAAATCGGCGGCAACGTTCTCCCTCGACGATCAACAGCGAATCGCACATCCGTCGTCCTGTCGTTCGATGAAACGGCAGTCCGTGCGTGAGGATGGTCGTGCGCGTGTCGTCGTCGGCGATCTCGATGTAATGCGGGCTTTCAAAGCGCTCGTGTCCAATCGGTTGAGCCGCACCGAGTACCGACCGCGTCAACACCGCCGTACTGTCCAGCCAGGCCCAGCGAACTCCAAAATAGTTCGACCATGGATCGCCGTCCGGCATCTTGACCGCATCCAGTTCGATGTCGATATCGACCATTCGCCGACCGCGCCACAAACGGAAGGTCTGTCGAAATGTCGCCAGCACGGCGTCCGTCTTCTGATCGACAATCTCACCGTGAGTTTGCACTTCGCCGAGATACGGGCCACGACTGATGACCTCGACGCCGAGACAACGGACGTCCGAGTAAAACGTCTTCTCATCGAACTCGCGGTCGTCATCGGTGACCGTCACCGTTCGCTCGCGAGGAAACCGATACGCCAGTTGCTGGCTCAAGCGATTCGGCTTGCGACCGTATTCTTTCAGCCGCTGAATCCCGCCGGTCTCCGGGCTGATGTGGACCTCGAAGAACTCGTTCCGCAGGACGTTGTCTTCCACGAGCGGCGTCTTGAGTTCGCTCTGATCTTTTCTCGCTGTTGCGGTTCCGCTCACAGATGTCGGCAACCAGACAAATCCGCAACCGGGAACTTCGACCAGCGCCGAATCAGTCGTCCCTTCGGTGTGAATCCCTTTGATCCCGCCGCCCACGCCCGCCAGTTGAACTCCCTGCGGCAGAGTGATCGGCACACGGCGAGCGAACGACAGCGGATTGACGACCAACAATCCCGGCGCATTGTCGGTCGCACCGTGCATGACAGTCTGAGCCAGTTCGCGCTGACCGATCGCCATCAATTCGTTGATCGCTGAGTCGGCACGACCTCGCTCCGGATAAAGCTGATCCGTCGTCGCGGGTGAGTTGCTGGCATCCGGGCCAGCTTCTTCCACGAGGTGCTCGATCGACGATTCCTCAACGTCCTGCAACTTTCGGCCTCGCAAGACCGCAGCGATGTTCCGCAACCACAACGCCGAATCAAATCGCTGTCGTCGATCAAAGTGCTCGATGAAGCGACCGATCGGATCGGGCTCGCGTCCAGCGACCGAGCGCGTCAGGAACGGCGACAGGTATTCGCCGGCCAGGTGCTGCGTGTGTCGCATCGGCGTATCGGTTCGCTCGAAGAACTCGCGAAACGTGACGAATCGTCCGAGAACCGGCGAGTACTTTCCGATTCGCAGCAGGTCGTGAAAGAAAACGCTTTTGACGTCAGGCCAACGCGCGAGGATCAGCCCCGCTCCTTGATCTTGTTGCATCGCCTCGGCCAGTCGCTGCGGCAGCCGCAAATAACTGGTTGCACCGTCCGCTGCGAGCGGCAGTCGAGAAATCGCATCGACCGTCGTGTGATCGCACCCTTCCCAACGGAGCTTGCTGTTCTCCAAATCGGGATAAATTCCGTCATCCAACAGAAAGTGCATCGCAGCGACGTAGCCGCATCTCGCCAAAAGTTGCGGAGCCAGCGGATGTAATCCGAACCGCCGTCGGCCCCACGTCGTCGGCTCGCGGCCGAAGAGCCGTTTGCAAGCCGCCTGACCGCGTCGCAAATCATGCACGACCGATTCCAACGGCATCACCGGCGAAGGAACCTCACGCCACTCGCCGCCGAGCACCTCCGCCGATTCACGTTGCACCGCTTCACGGAGCAGTTTGGCGATTTCCGGTTTGTCCGCAGCCAGTTGTTCGGCATCACTGGCCGTCATCAAAAAGCTGATCGGCTTCGAGTCGGTCAACAGCCGTGGCAAGTTTTCATCCGC
>JANNDA010000795.1:0-8275 GCA_031387195.1 Planctomyces sp.
CCGCTTGGCGGTCGATGCGTTGGAGATGGCGGTGTCACGACAACTTCCCGTGTCATCGGAACGTTCAGATGCGGGCTTGATCGCGCACTCGGATCGGGGCGTGCAGTACGCCAGCGAGCACCATCAACGCACGCTGACGACTCACGGCATGTGCGGCACGAACATCAGGTCGGCCTTTTTGCCCTTCTCCGGCATCCAGACAGCGAAGCGGCCGGAGTATTCAATGTCCTTCTTGATGTAGATCTGACTGAACGGCGGATTGGCCAGCACCCGGTCGTAGCGTCTCAGTTCGTTGCCCTCCGCCTTGTGTTGCGGCCGGCTAAGCCTGTCAGTACACAACCACAGCGTAGTCTCGAAGCCGAGCATAGCGCTGACTTCATCGGGCAAGTTTTGTTCTGTGATCGGTTGGCAGTCTAGCGTGTGCTGGGCGACCACTGCGATTGTGGGTTGCAGTTGAGGTGAGATTCGGGCACGTGAGTAGTGTCAGCAACTTTGAACCACTCAACCCCCGACCGTTTCGGCAATGACACGGCGGGCTCGCCAGATGGAGTCGAGGACCGCGTGGACGTTTTCTGGCTCGGAAAACGGGCTCATGATGTAGGACTTCAGGGCGACGATCGGTTCGCCGTAGTCGGACAGGCGGTAGCAGTCGGTCAGCGAGATCACGACCCCGCGGCCTTGCAGCGCTTCGTCGCGGATCAATTCAAACACGCGGCGGTTGTAAGCGTTGTGAGCTTGTAACTGCGAACGATACGCCGCGTCGGTTTGCTCACGCTTTGGAGCGGAGAACGTATCAACGCCGTCCGGGTAGACGCGGAAGAGCGTCACTGGGCCGAAGTTGTCTTCGTTGAGCACGACGGTCGAGGCGTGCCCCTTCAAATGGGCAGACAACTCAACCGCCATCGTCACCAGATGACCGAGCAGCGACCGCAGCCCGTCCTTGCCGAACAACAGCATGTTGGCCAGCGCGGCCATCGGGCCGCTGCCGCTGCGCGTAGTTTCGAGCGTGTACTTGCCAGGGTGATGATGGCCCGATTGAAACAAGTACGGCGTCGCGGATTGATCGCGCGAGATGAGTTGCAGATCGCTCGACTGTCGCAGCAGGAACAGACTGCTGACGTAAGGCGTGAAGCCGGTCTTGTGGAAGTCGATCCCCAGCGAGTCGCTTTGACCCAGATGCCGAATGCGGCGCGCGGTACCGGCGAGTGCTCGCACGGTGCGTGGGTCGAAGCCGAGCGGATTCGTGTCGAAGTCGTAATCGTTGAAGACGCTCCACGCCCAGCCGATGACCGCATCGGCGTGAATGTGCGGTGTATAGTCGAGGCTGAACTCGTCACGGAGCCGATCGCGAATCTCGATGATCGCAGGGAGATCATCGAGCCCGAAGGCGTCGGTCGTCCCCATCGTGGCGACGATCGCGGCAACCTTGCGGCCCTCTTTGAGCAGATCACGCAGCATCGTTTCCAGCAGGCAAGTCCGGATCTCGTTCTCCGGAGTCGTCGGCACCTGTACGACGTTTTGCTCGCCGAGCCCCAGCCAATTCGCGACCGTCGAACAGGCGTAATGAGCCCGATCCGAACAGACAATCGCGGCGGGCTCACGCAGGCCGGTCTGACCGGTTCCGGGGCAGGCTTTTTCGAGACCGATCTTCGCTCCATAAAGCAAAGTCCCCGTGCCACCGAACGTGAAGGCACCTCCGGATTGCTCGGCGGGATAGCCCACCAAATCGGCCGCCATTGCCGTGACTTCGACCTCGGCCACGGAGACTCGGCGGCCCGATTCGTCGCTGCACAAGTTCGGGTTGTAGATCGACGGCAACATCCCGCCGATGATGCTGGCGATCGTCGGAGCTGGGACCACGTTGACCTGTGCTTGCGGATGTCCGGAGATGAACAGCCCCGAAAGATGCTCGACCAATTCGTCGCTGACGCTTTCCAACGAAGCCGGTGCGTCCGCGATCCGCCGCTGCTTCGCCGCCTCGTAGTCCAACGTCTCCGGCTTCCCCAGCAATGGGGTCACCGACTTCATCCGATCGACTTGATCCAACGCCCGCAAAAAAGAGAACACGAAGTAAGCATCGTGAACCCGATCCGAAACCGGCTGCGGAAACGCCTGCCGCAGCGATCGAACAACGTCTTGATAGGGAGCAGTCATGCGGACAATCCTGAGACTGATGCTGCGAAGTGACGAGGGCACAATTGGTCGTTGGTTATTGGTCGTTGATCATTGGTCATTTTTCTGAGCCTAATGACCAATGATCAATAACCAACGACCAATCTCTTCCTTCTGTCCTATTCCTTCACTGTCAGCAGCTTGTCTTCCGAAAACGTTTCCAGTTCCAGCCCTTTGAAGTGCAACTCTTGAGGCACGCTGTTGGAGTGCAGTTGCAGGCCGATCGGGGCGTCCTTGATGCGATCCGGTTCCGGTTCGCGCCAGTCGGAAATCAACTTGCCGTTGAGCACGAATCGAATGCGGTTCCCCTGAGCGAGGATTTCCATCGCGTTCCAGTCGTGTTGCTTGCCGACCTTTTGAGCCTTGTCGGCGTTCTGATGCAACATGCTGCGACCGTACAAATCCCAGAAGCCGTAGCCCGACGGGAACATTACCAGGTGCCCGGCATACGTGAATTTGTCGTTTTTCTCCGGAGCCAATCGCCCCCACATCGCGATGCCCGAGTGCATTTCGGACGTGACCAGCTTCGCTTCAAAGACCAGTCGAAAATCCGAGAACTTACGTTCGGTGAGCAAGTACGTGCTGACCGGGACCGGCTCGGTGTTCTTGCCGATGATCATGCCGTCCTTCACGGACCAGTGCTTCTCGTGCCCGATCCAGCCGGTGAGATCTTTGCCGTTGAAGAGTTTGAGTTGCTCCCGCTTCCCTTCGCGCGGTGCGACAACCGGCGGCTCCTTCTTGTCCTCGGCCTTCGCCGCACTCAGCGTGGACACGGCCAAACCAAACAGGCAGACAACTCCGACAAACCAGCGTGACGAGCGACTCATGGCAAGCTCCGTTGAGAAGGTGTTGAGAACTTCGTGGGAGCGGTTTCAAAACGTCGAGCAGGCGGCTCCGACTCACCGCCGGAATCACAGGCGAGCCGCCTGTGCTACGGGTTTTGAAACCACTTCGCGGAGCGGGATCATTCAGGCAGATCGCGACACCGTCAAGCTGTTACGATTCGAAGCATGTGGATGACTTGGGGCTGACAGATCGAACTCCGACTTGCTATCACCTGCCTCGATTTGAAATTTGTGATTTCCGCAGGGAGGTTTCATGGGTGTGCCTGTTTCGCAAATGTGGACGGTGGCGACTTACGTCTTGGGCAAGAAGTTGCGAGGCGTGAAGCGGTATCCGTTGGTGCTGATGCTCGAACCGTTGTTTCGCTGCAACTTGGCCTGTGCCGGTTGTGGGAAGATTCAGCATCCGGCGGACATCTTGCGGAAGCAGTTGACTCCCGAAGAGTGTTTCGCGGCGGTCGATGAGTGTGGCGCTCCGATGGTCTCGATCCCCGGCGGGGAACCGCTGCTGCATCCGCAAATGGATGAGATCGTGCGCGGGTTGGTCGCTCGCAAGAAGTACGTCTATCTCTGCACGAACGCGTTGCTGCTGGAGAAGTGGCTGCCGCGGTTCACACCGTCGAAGTATTTGTCGTTCTCCGTGCATCTCGACGGGCTGGCGGCGGAGCACGATGAGGCGGTCTGTCGCGAAGGGACTTATGACATCGCGGTTAAAGCGATCAAGGCGGCGATCAAGGCCGGCTTCCGAGTGACGACGAATTCGACGCTGTTCAACACGGCCGATCCCGCGCGCTATCACCAGTTCTTCGACACGCTGATGGAGATCGGCGTCGAAGGGATGATGGTCTCGCCCGGCTATCCGTATGAAAAAGCTCCCGACCAAGAACATTTTTTGCACTCGCGCGAGACGGTCGGTTTGTTTCGGCGGTTGCTGGCGAAGCCGAAGCGGAGTTGGCGATTCAATCAGTCGCCGCTGTTTCTGGAGTTCCTCAAGGGGAAATGGGAGCTCGAATGCACGCCGTGGGGCAGCCCGGCTTACAACATTTTTGGTTGGCAGAAGCCGTGCTATCTGCTCAACGAGGGCTACGCGCAGAGCTTTCAAGAATTGCTCGACACGACCGACTGGAGTAAATACGGCCGAGCGAGCGGCAATGCAAAGTGCTCTGACTGCATGGTTCACTGCGGCTACGAGCCGAGCGCCGTCGCCGACACGTTTGGCTCGTGGCGCGGGTTCACGACGGTTGCTCGATTGTTTCTGTTTGGCCCAGGCCGTGAGACCGAAATCATCGAAGAACCTCAGCCCGCGCGGCGACCGGGGCTTCGCATCGCCCAGACGCCGAGCTGTGGTGACGGCTGCTCGACACCTCAGCCGCACTTTGAAGAAGTTCGCGAGCGACCGTTGGTGGAGCTCACTGTTCTGGACTAACCCGAAGCGTCAGCGAGGGAGAGCGCTTCACCTGACTCTGAAATCAAAGAGTCTTTGAGCGTCCGCCCTCGCTGACGCTTCGGGTTATTTGCGAGATCGACTTACCGAAGCCGAAAAAGTCGTTGCGATCAGCCCGAAATCTCGGCCCCATCTGACTTTGATGAATTGACCGTGGTTGATGCGACCGATACGTTCCCTGGCCCACCGGAATACATCCCGCCCAAAAATTGCCGAAAGGTCTGCCATGCTCTCCATCTTTGGCCGTCAGCAGAGCTACTGCGATCAGGTTAACCGCCGCGCGTTTCTCAAGATCGGCGGCTTCAGTTTGGGAGCGGCCAGCGGCCTCGGATTGGCCGACATTTTGCGAGCTCAAGGGGGCGAAACCGCCTCGCGGCACAAAGCGGTCATCAATATTTTCCTCGGTGGTGGCCCACCGCATCAGGACATGTGGGATATCAAGGTCGATGCGCCGCGTGAGATTCGCGGTGAATTCAACCCGATCGACACCAAGGTTCCTGGCATTCAAATCGGCGAGTGCTTTCCGCTGATCGCGTCGATGATGGATAAGTTCGTGGCGATACGCTCGGTCGTCGGCTGTGTCGATAATCACGACGGCTATCAGTGTCTCAGCGGCTGGGCTCGCAACAAAGACGTGTCGATCGGCGGCCGCCCTTGCATCGGTGCCGTCGCATCGCGTCTGCAAGGTCCAGTGAATCCATCGATGCCTCCGAGCGTTGCGCTGGCTGCTAAGACTCAACACGTGCCGTGGTCTGAGCCGGGGGCTCCTGGATTTCTCGGTGCGGCCTATCAACCGTTCAAGCCGGACGGGCAAGGCATGGCCGATCTCACGCTCAATGGCGTAACGCTCGATCGCCTGCAAGACCGCAAGTCGCTGCTGGGTGGGCTTGATCAACTCAAGCGAGAAGTCGATGCGACCGGAATCCTGCGTGGTATGGACTCATTCACGCAAGCGGCGTTCGGCGTGCTGACTTCCAGCAAATTGGCTGAGGCCCTGGACCTCTCGAAAGAAGATCCGAAAGTGCGTGCGCGATACGGCGACGGCAAGCCTTATCAGTTTCAGTACGACGGAGCCCCAACGGTCAACGATCACATCCTCATCGCTCGTCGCTTGGTGGAAGCGGGAGTTCGTTCGGTGACGTTGTCGTTCGGTCGTTGGGACAGCCACGGTCAGAACTTCGCGTTGGTCCGTGATCATGGCGGAAAGCTCGATCAAGCGGTGACCGCATTGGTCGGTGATCTCGAAGAACGCGGCATGTTGAACGACGTTACGGTCGTCGTTTGGGGAGAATTTGGTCGCACACCGCGCATCAATCCTGGTGCCGGTCGCGACCACTGGCCTCAAGTAAGCTGTGCGTTGCTCGCGGGCGGCGGGATGCGAACCGGGCAAGTCATCGGCTCCACCAATCGCTTGGGCGAGTTCGCCAAAGACCGACCTGTCCACATGCAAGAGATCATTTCCACGATCTACCACAATCTGGGAATCGATCCGCGAACGACCACACTCAATGATCCGACCGGTCGTCCGCAGTATTTGATCGAGCAGCGCGAACCGATCCGAGAACTCGTTTAGAGCCGATCCGAGAAGCGTTTCAAACGTCCGAAGTCTCCGCAGACTTCGGACGTTTTTTTGTCACCTTCACTCGGCGTAGTGCAAAAGCCCTATTTCCACCGAGGCAAGCTCATTGGGGTTGTCGGGACTTTGCTTTTTTCGGAACGAGGAAATTTCGCCGCCGCCGCTCGGTTATTCGGGCGTGTTGCCTTTCGGCAACATCTGGCGGGAATCTTGCGAGATTTCGCGATGAATCACGTTGCCGACCGACATCAATTCTCGATTGCGGCACGCATTTCATCTGCTAGCAGATTGCGGAACCAGTGGTGTTCGGCGTCCCCTCGGACGGCTGCTTGCGGATACTCCCCTGTGACCTACTCTTGCAGCCGAGATGTGCGTTAGGCGGTGGCTCATCGTTGAAAGATGGGGCATGGCAATTCGCAACGGTCAAAAGGGAAACATGCCATGAATCGACTTTGTGAACTCGAACAGCAGCATTCAAAGCGTCGTGGCGTAATCCTCGTCCTCACGGCAATTGCGTTGGTCGTCATGCTGGGATTTGTGGCGTTAACGGTCGATGTTGGGCTGATCCAATTAACGAAGACTCAGTTGCAATCGGCAGCCGATGCCAGCGCGCTGGCGGGCGCGATGGAATTGAGCGGGACACTTGCCGACGAAACCGTCCGGTCGAATGCTCGAGCCGCAGCGACCGAGGTCGCCGCGCTCTATCGCAATGGCGACCGGAGTTCTGTCACTCTCGATCCGATCAATGACATTACCTTTGGAAAGATCAATTGGAACACGGCGACTCAGTCCTACCAATATGTTTGGGGTGATGCAGCCACACCGCACAACGTCATCAAGGTCCAAGCCAAGCGAACGGCAGACAATGGGAACAATCGGCTGCCGTTGTTCTTTGCCCCATTCATGGGGACCAAGAGTGTTGATGTTAGTGCTGAAGCGGTCGCCACATTCCAACCTCGCGACATCATGGTCGTGCTCGACTACTCCGCATCCATGAACGACGACAGTAGTTTGGGAGCGATCAGCAAGCTCGGCAGAACCTATATCGAAAGTAATTTGCAGACGATGTGGAATGAGTTGGGCTCACCGGTTTACGGCAACCTGACTTTTTTGCCGAAGCACGCGACGCTCGCAGGTCGCGCGGCCTCAGGGACAATCCCGCACATCGACGTCACTTTCAAACGGACCTCCGTGAGCGTCGTTTCCACGATCAACTTGACGCAGATCAAATTGCAGTTCTCCGGCGGATCAACACAGACCATTACGGGACTGACTGGTAAGACCGGAACATTCTCAGGCAGTTCAGGGAAAGAGATCACCGCCTGCTGGGTGAAGTCTGGCACCAACGGCGGCCTGACGTCGGGCAATTTGGGCGAACAGTTCGACTTCACGGCGGCGAACATCAAGACGGCATTGGGGCTGACCGGAACTTATCCGTACCCCGCTGGCAGTTGGTCGGATTACATCTCGAAAGTGCAAAGCTCCAGCGGAGCCATCAAAGATGCCGGCTATCGCGACATGTACGGGTATCTGACTTGGATTCATTACCTGCAATACAACTACCCCAGCGTGGCACAAACACCAGACCTGTGGAAAACCAGCGAACAACCCGTCGGCGCGATGAAGGATGCCGTCGATCTCTTCATTGATTACCTCACGACGGTCGAAGCTCAGGACAACATTGGCCTGTCGGTGTTTACCCACACCAGCTCTGCAGGAGCCATTCTCGAACATGGTTTGAGCAACAACATCAATCAAATCAAAGTGACCACTCGGCAACGCCAAGCCGGGCATTACACAGGGCCGACGAACATTTCCGCCGGTATGAAGGTCGCCAGAAATGAACTCAATGCCCACGCTCGACCACGCTCATTCAAAATGATGATCGTGTTGACCGACGGCGTGGCCAACCTTCCAAACAATGAATCCGTGGGAACGGCGGCCGTGATTGCCGAGGCCAATGCGGCCAAGGCAGACAAGATCAAGATCTTGTCGATTTGTTTGGGAGCCGGTGCGGATACGGCGACCATGCAACAGGTCGCCGACATCACTGGCGGAGTCTTTTACAACGTCCCACCTGCCGCTAATTTCGCGACGGTACAAACTCAACTTCAAAATGTTTTCCGCGAAATCGCCAGCAGCCGCCCGCTGAAACTCGTCAGCGGAGATTGACCGTCGCCAATGTTGAACGAGGCGAAGCCGCAAAAGTAACCCGAAGTGTGAGCGAGGGCGGGCGTTCCT
>JANNDA010000808.1:0-2856 GCA_031387195.1 Planctomyces sp.
AGCCCGCAAAGGCTTAGTTCGCCGTCCCCGACTTCATCCAAGAACTCCGCAAACGTGGCCACCCCGAATCGAAGATCAAGAAAATCGTCTACGACAACCCGCTCGAGTTTTTCCGGCAGTGCAGGCGATTCGAGTTCACACCACCGGACACGCTGGCAGACAATGCCACTCTGATTGAATCACAGAAGGTCTAGTTTTCAGCAGTCCTTTGTGTCTTCGTGCCTTTGTGATTGAAAGCCTTGTTGAACCACGAAGGTACGAAGGAGAATCTCGGCGAGATGTTTGATGACGCTCAAAAATGACATGCCGATGGATCGAACGGTCGTCCGGAAAATGACTCTGGCCGAAGCCGAAGAGGATTCTCGGATACTGATTACTGGCTGTCGCAGCCACCCTCGAAGCGGTTGGAGGCTTTGGAACTCTTGAGGCAGATCGCCTATGGCTATGACCCAGATACCGCGCGAATTACTGGACCTACTCAGGTCGTTGAAGTCGCCTGGAGTGGAGCACGTTCAATGGCCACTTTGCTGAACCTGCCGGGAGAATCCTAATCATCCGGAAAGGCAACCGGACCATTGCCGCCGTGCGGATCGCTCGCAACAAAACCTCAGAATCTTCCGAAGACGATCCGAGACAACTTGTGACGTTCATTGTTAGCATCACCCGCATCGGTGCCTGACCCCGGCAGGAAACAAATTCGCGAGGACCGTCATGACCACACTCACCGCTCCACCTCCGCTCATTCCGCGTTCCGTTGCACGGGAGCAGCGACCGACCGGCTACTTGCCCGAAGACTTGCTGATCATGCCGGATGGCGAACGCTACGAACTCGTCAATGGCCAGTTGCAGGAGAAGGCGATGAGCGGGCTTTCCAGTTGGGTGGGTTTGGAAGTTGGAGCTCGTCTCCGAAATTTCGTCGTGGAGCATCAACTGGGCTGGGTGTTCGGCTCGGACGCGGGATTTCAATGTTTTTCAGATGCTCCCGATAAAGTTCGTAAACCGGACGCCTCGTTTGTCGCCAAACACAAATTGCCGGACGGGCCGGTTGACGGTCATCTGCGAGTGATCCCCGACTTGGTGGTCGAGGTGGCTTCACCCAATGACTCATTGCGAGATTCCGACCGGAAAGTGGAAGAGTATTTGGCCGCGGGTGTGCGATCCGTCTGGTTGATCGATCCCAACGTGCGAGTCGTCCAGGTCATTCGATCGAATGGAACTTCGCAGCGGCTACGAGACCCGGATGAACTGTCCGAACCAGAGATTCTTCCCGGCTTCGCCTGCCGCGTGTGCGATCTGTTACCTCCGGTGGCAGCAACGTCCCGCTGACCCGAACCAATCGAGAGCATAGACATGTCTACCGCCACCACACTCGAACGCTCGCACGCTCCTTACGCGGAGCCGGATGAGTACATCGACTATCAGCTTCACAAGACGCAGACCGGCATCAAGCGGACGGACATGCTGACGGCGGCGGTCGTCGCGGTCACGGTGCTGATCGGGTACGTGTTGCTGTTCGTGCTCAGCGATCATTGGTTATTTGACGGCGGTGTCGGCGGCACGGCGCGGATGTTGATGTTTCTGCCGGTGCTCGGCTTTGTTGGCTGGCTGATCGGGGCAAGGGTGATTTTTCCGGCGCTCAAAACTGTCAGTGGGTTGTATGCGGCGAAGACGTTGGAAAGTTCGTCATCTGAGTTTCGCAGCAGCCTGCTGAATCTGATTGATCTCAGACAGGCGGGGCGTGAAGTCTCGCCGATGATTCTGGCGACGATGGAAAAGCGAGCGGCCGTCACGCTCACGAAATTGAATATTGACGACGCCATCGACAAGCGACCGTTGCTCCGCACGTTGTGTGTGCTGTTCGGGATCGTGGTCGTCTTTTGTGCGTATTCAGTCTTTAGCCCGAAGAAGCTCGGCCCGTCTGTGCTGCGCGCGATCGTGCCGTTCTCGAACATTACGCCAGCCACGCAGACCGAAATCCTCGAAGTCAAACCAGGTAATGCGAAGCTGCGAGCCGGCGGCTCATTGCCCATCGAAGTCCATCTGCGCGGTGAGATGCCCGGCAAGATCACGTTGCACTACACGACCGCCGACCGCCGCTTTGTGGATGAACCGTTTGAACTGAGTCCAAGTACCGACCCTCAACACTTCGAGGGAGTGCTCGGCGAAGACGGGCAGGGGTTGTTGCAGAGCTTCGCGTATTACGTCGTGGCGGGAGACGCTCGCTCACCGGAGTACCGCGTCACGATCATCACGCCACCGTCCGCGACAATCACCGAGCAGCGTTATCAATATCCCGAATACATGGAACTCGACCCGCGCACGCAGCACGGCGGAGCGATCGATGTCTGGGAACGCACGGCGGTCAAAATCACCGGCACGACCAACATCCCGGTCAAACGAGCCGAGCTTGAATTCGCCGACACCGAAGATTTCGCCGGACTCTATCCCGGCCCGTCGGTGAAGATCGAAGAGGGCAAAAAGCTCGCGATCAATTGGCGAGCGGACCCGCGAATTGAAGACCGCAAGTTTCCGAAGTTCTACCGAGTCAAAGTCTGGGACGACGAAGGGAATCCCGATCCGAAGCCGGCGATTTACCCGATCAATGTGCGTCTCGATCAAGCACCTCAAGTCGCGCTGCTCGATCCGACCGCCAGTCTCGAAATGCCGGCCAACGGCACCGTACCGCTGGTCGTCGCTGCACGCGATCTCGACTTTAAGCTGCGCACTGTGACGCTGAAGATTGCTCGCGCGGAGGATGACGTCACCGATGAGCCACTCTTCGACGGTGCTCAACAAGAGGTCGGCGTGAAGCACGACTTCGCGCTGGAACCGCTGCGGTTGAAAGTGGGCGACAAG
>JANNDA010000833.1:0-8385 GCA_031387195.1 Planctomyces sp.
GGGAACGATCGGTTCAACATCTCGGCGACCAGTAGCGGAACTTCGGGAGCGACTGACAAAGTCGTGACCGTGGTGCATGGCGGCGGCAACACGGAAATCTCTGCCGGCGTGATGGGGGGCGACACGATCACCGTCACGGCAGGCGGAGGAAGCTCATCGCCGCTGGTAATCTTCGGCGACACGTCACAAGACGGACAGCGTTACGACGCGCGACCCGATTTGAACATCATCAACGGCGACGCGGTCTCGTTCGCGAACTCCGGCAACGACGTGATCGACGCCAGCACGAGCAGCCTAGCGGTCGTCATCTACGGTGGCGCGGGGAACGACACGATCAAGGGAAGCCAGGCGGGCGATCACATCGCGGGTGGCTCTGGCAACGACTCGATCGACGGCGGCAATGGCAACGACCACATCTATGGCGACTCAGGATTCAACCTGGCGTTCGACGTCAGCAAGAACGAATCCGATCAGGCCGTGGTGGCTCGCCTGCTGAGCGTTCCAGTCACGGACACCGCCATCGCGCTGACGCGCGACGGACTGTCCGTGGGACGCGACACGATCAATGGCGACGGCGGCAGCGACATTGTCTTCGGCGACCACGGACGCATCGACCAGACGGCAACGACCAGTCGCATCCTGACGACAGGAAATGTCATCGCCATTCAAACCCTGCGACCGACTGATGGGCTGAACGACACGATCTTCCTCGGCGGAGGGAACAACACCGTCTTCGGCGGCAACGGAGCCGACACCATCACGGGCGGAACCGGCAACGACGTGATCGTCGGCGACAACGGGCGCGCCACGTTTGATGCGGCAACGCTGGTGCGATCGCTTCTGGCAACGACCGATCCGAGCTTCGGCGGCAACGACGTCCTCAACGGAACCAACGGCGACAACATCGTGCTGGGCGGGTTCGGAACCGACGACATCACGACCGGCACGGGTGCGGACTTGGTGATTGGCGACAACGGCCAGATCGACTGGACGGCGGCTGGGGTCTACTTGCAAATCCAGACGGCGGGACACGCTCAAGGAGCGGCCGACACGATCGACGTTGGCAACGGCGATAACACCGTTCTCGCGGGCGAAGGGGCGGACAGCGTCACGTCGGGGACCGGCGCGGACTGGATCATCGGCGACAACGGTTCGATGCTGTTCTCCGGCGCGACGGTCGGCAACGTGGCCATCAAGTTGGAGAGCACGGACACCTTCGATCAACCGACGTGGAATGACACGCTCAGCGCCAGCAGCGGAGCGAACCGGATCATCGGTGGCATGGGAGCCGATCGAGTCACGACATCGGGCAACTTCGCCGACATCGTGATGGGGGACAATGGCGAGTTCCTTTGGGACAACAACGGAGTGCTGACCTCGTTCCGATCGACGCAACCGGACAAGGGGGGCAACGACTTCATCGACGTGGCCGACGGCAACAACATCGTGGTCGGTGGGTTCGGGAACGATACCGTCACGACAGGCAGCGGCTTGGACATCATCGTCGGTGACAACGGCGAGGTGAGCTACACGTCGAACACGACGCTCTTGCTGCAAGCCAAGACCACCAGCCCAACGCTGGGTGGCGACGATTCGATCGTGGCGGGCGGCGGCGACAACCTGATCCTCGCTGGCAAAGGCGCGGACAATGTGACCTCACTGAGCGGCGTCGATTTGGTGATCGGCGACAACGGCCAGATCGACTGGACCGCGGCCGGAGTCTATTTGCAAATCCAGACGGCAGGACACGCTCAAGGAGCGGCCGACACGATCAATGTCGGTGACGGCGACAACACGGTCTTGGCGGGCGAAGGGGCGGACAGCGTCACGTCGGGGACCGGCGCGGACTGGATCATCGGCGACAACGGTTCGATCCTGTTCTCCGGTGCGACGGTCGGCAACGTGGCCATCAAGTTGGAGAGCACGGACACCGTCGATCAACCGACGTGGAACGACACGCTCAGTGCGAGCAGCGGAGCGAACCGAATCATCGGCGGTATGGGGGCGGATCGCGTCACCACGTCGGGCAACTTTGCTGACATCGTGATGGGAGACAACGGTGAGTTCCGTTGGAACAACAGCGGTGTGATGACCTCGTTCCAAACCACTCAACCGGACAAGGGTGGCAACGACAACATCGACGCGGCGGACGGCAACAACATCGTGTTGGGTGGGTTTGCCAACGACACGCTCGTCACGGGAGCCGGTGAAGACCTCGTTCTCGGAGACAACGGGCGAGCCACGTTCAATGGCTCGGCGGTGTTCGGCGGACTCGGCCTGCTTGAGTCCACGAATCCCCTACTTGGTGGCGACGATTCGATTTCTTCCGGAAACGGCGAAGACCTCGTGTTCGGCGGAACGGCGGCGGACGAAGTTCGCGGTGGCGGCAATCACGACATCATCCTCGGCGATCATGGCCGCTTCGATGTCTCGCTGCCGGCCAATCAGAAGTTCGTTTCGATCTTCACCAGCACGACCGATGGTGCGGGGAACGATCTGCTCTTCGGCGACACCGGGGACGACTTCATTCTGGGACAACAAGGGGACGATTCGATTTACGGTGGAGCTGGGCAGGACGATCTGACCGGTGGTCACAACGTCGTCGGCGGAGCCGACGGGAACGATCGCATCTACGGCGGTGATAAGCCGACAACTCCGGCGAGCGACATCAGCCAGGAAGCGTTCGTCTCGGCGAACGATGGAGCCGACGTGATTCTCGGCGACAATGGTCAGATCACGCGGACGATCACGTCCTCGACGCTCCCGACGACTTGGCTGACTTACGCTGGGCCGTACCCGGACGTCATCCGCGAAGTGCAACGCTTCGACGATGCGGACTTCATCGCAGGAAACGATTTCCTCTACGGTGACGCTGGGCAGGACAGCATTCATGGTCAGCGCGGCAACGATTCGATCGGTGGCGGTTCAGACGACGACGAGCTGATCGGCGAACTCGGTGACGATTCGATCGTCGGCGGTGCTGGCAACGACATCTTGATCGCCGACGTCGGCTACATCCGCCGAGCGTTCAATGCGGACGGCTCCGCGCGGCTCAATCAGGTCGGAGTTCATCATCATCGCGACGTGTATCTCGAAGAGGTCGGCACGCTGGTCGGCTCGATCGACTTGGACACGACGCCGCTGCGGATCACCGATCCGAATCTCGCTCAGACGATCTTGCGAGCGGCCATGCTCGTCCTGACCGGAGCCTTCGATGCCGATGGCCGGAAGAAGTTGCAGTCCGACAACGGAGCTTGGAACACCAACCTGCTGGCGATCAATTTGGTCTCGGCCAACAACGACTCGCTGGCCGGTGGGGCCGGTGACGACGTGCTGTTCGGTCAGCGTGGCAACGATGTGCTCAACGGTGATGCCGACAACGATTCGATCTTCGGCGACGGTGCGACCAACCTTTCGTCGGCATTGACCGATCTGCCGCACGTCTTCAACGGACTGCGACTGATTGCCAAGGCGGACGGGCTGACCAATCCGGTCGTGCTCAATCAGTTCGGAACGTCGTTCATGGTCCCGGTCACGTTGAACCCGGAAGTCATGGACCTCAACGCGCCGTATGCCACGAGCCTCTCATCGACGCTCGTGTTGCCGGATGTCACCGAGAGTCTGTTGAACCAAGTCGGAGCACAAAATCCAGAACGAGCCGACGGGACAAACCTGCGGCCGCTGGTCGCGTTCATCCCGGACGTCGTGCAGCATGTCGGAGTCTTGCCTGGAAACGACACGATCGACGGCGGCACGGGGAACGATTTAATCGTCGGCGACAACGCGACGGTCTACTCGCCGCTGGTCACCGGCTTCACTGAGATCGACACGGCGGCGACCGACGCTCAGAACGCACTGGATTCAGTCCGGCACAGCCTGCGAAGCTTGAGCGCCGACTTCGATCACCTGGAGCACGACGTGCGAAACGTGACTCACAGTCACGACATCCGCATCGGTGAAGACAGCATTCGTGGCGGCGACGGAATCGACAACATCTTCGGCGACGACGCCCTCCTCCTGACGCCGTACATCAGCGGCATGCAGGTTCCACAGAGTCGGTTCATGGCCGAGGCGCTCGCCGCGCACGGCTACCTCGCCGATCTGCAACAGGCGGCGCTCGACCTGGAATCGGTCGTGTTCGAGGCCCATTACCAAGTCTTGCAGGCGATGATCGCGGCCAACACTTCGTCCAGCAGTCCGGTCGCCAGCGGAGCGGATCACAACCACCACGATCTCTTCATCGGCAACGATTCGATCGCTGCGGGAATCGGCGACGATCTCGTCTTCGGCGATTGGGGTCTGTTGGGGACGCCGATCGTCAGCGGTCTGCGACTCGATCAAGTGCAACTCGGTTCGACCATCGACGCGAACATCTGGGAAGCCGCTCGATTCGTGGTGGCCAGTCAAGAAACCACGCGCAAGGCCGCACTCGCGGCACATCTCCAGCGCGACCAGAATCGCCAGTCGCGAACGATTGCGACCGCCACGCTCAACCAGCTTGTCGCGGACTTCGACTTCGACCTGACGCTGGGCAATGACGTGATCAACGGGAACGAAGGGCACGACGTGCTGTTCGGCGACTTCGGGATCGTGGTCGTCCCGCTGGTGCTGCAATCGCCGCCGCTGCCGGGAGCACAAACCGCGAACCTCGATCAGACCATTCAAGTGCTGCTGAACGATGTCGGTGGCGCGGCGGCTCTCGGCGTCCGACGGAATTCGTCGTACACCAGCCGCAACCACTTGACCACGTTCATCGACTTGAGAGCTCGATACAGCCATCCGTTCTTTGGCGAGCGAGTTTCCTCCACGCAACTGGCCACCATTGTCGCTGGCAACGATTCGATCCTCGGCGATGCCGGTGATGATTTCGTCCTGGGCGACAGTGCGTCGCTGTTCGTGACGTACTCCACGCAAACGCCGACACAACGCATTGTCAGCCTGAATCCGGCGTTCGAGTTGAACTTCTTGAACCGCGAAAACTTTGAACTGGCCGGGCATTACCGGCGCGACGGCGGAGCGTCTCGCATCGCGAGCGACACGATTCGCGGTGGCGAAGGGAACGACTCGCTCTACGGACAACACCGCGATGACTCCGTGTTCGGCGAAGGGGGCAACGATCTCGCTTACGGCGGTGACGGCCAGGTGAACGTGGTCGATGGCGGGACCGGCACCAACGACGCTCGTCCGCGCGGCGACGACCGACCGGTCGGCATTCCGCTTCAGAACTTGCAGAACCGTCTGTTCGCGAATCTGACGGGGGTCTTCGCAGCCGAGTTGGTGAATTTGTCGGAAATCCCAACCCCAAGCGCTGGTGCGTTCGCCTTCCGATCAACTCACGGGGGCGGCCTGCCGACGCTTGATCTGGTGGCAACCATGACTTCCACCGACGGCTTCGCCGGAGTCCGAGGTCAAGCTCGCTCATTCTCGCTGAGCACGAATGCTCCGTCGGCCAACGTCGTTCGTTACAGCATCGATTGGGGTGACGCGACCGCCAAAGAGGTCGTCAGCGGTTCGGACGCGACGGTGGTGTCTCACATCTTCAGCAATGTGGGAACCTACTTGGTCAAAGTGATTGCGATCGACGTCGGGACCACCTCCAGCACCGCCATTCAGAGGAGCTTGACGATTGGCATCACCGAGGTGCAGGGAACCACGTTCGCGGTCGGAGGAACCACGGGGGCCGATGCCATCGTCGTTGCTCCCGGCTGGAACGTCGGCGAAGGGGTTCGAGTCACGCTCAACGGGACCGTTCTCAGCACGATCACCTCTTCGGCGCTGCGTCACGTCGCGCTCTTCGGCGGAGCGGGGAACGACCGGGTCACGGTCGAAGGTTCCACTGGAAGCGACCAAGTCGTTCTCGGAGCGGAGACGCTGTCGATCAATGATGTCATCATGGGTACCTCGAACATCGAAGCGGTGAGTTTGAACGGCAGCGGCGGCAGCGACAGGCTGATTGCCGCCAATATCGCGAATACTTGGAACGTGACGAATGCCGATGCCGGAACGGTGGGCAATGTTTCGTTCGCGAGCATCGAAAACCTGACCGGTGGAAACGGGAACGATTCCTTCGTGTTCACCGCCAGCACCTCGAAGGTGACCGGCCAGATCAATGGCGGAGGCGGTGTTGAAGACGCTCTGAACTACAGCGCGTTGGCTGGTCCCGTCACCGTGAACCTCGCGACCGGAGCGGCAACTGCGACCGGTGGAATTTCCAACATCGAACGGCTCGTTGGCAGCAAGGCCAGCACCGACAGGCTGGTCGGCAACAACAAGCTCAACAATTGGCGGCTCGATGGTGTCACCACGGGAACGCTCGATGGCTTGCGGTTCCTCGGATTTGAGATTCTGGCCGGTGGCACCGGGGCCGACCTCTTCAACTTCAGCGCCGGAGCCAGTTCGTTCGCCGAACTGGATGGCGGCGCAGGCGTTCGCGACCGACTGGACTACACCGCGTTGGCCAGTGCCATCAGCGCCAATCTCACAACGAACACGGCGACGGGAACGACCAAGGTCAGCAACATCGAGGACGCGACCGGCGGCACAGGCAACGACACAATCGTCGGCAGTGCTGGCGACAATGTGCTCGTTGGCGGGCAAGGAAATGACTCGCTGACCGGCGGCCTCGGCAACGATTCGCTCGACGGCGGAGCCGGCAGCAACACGCTGATCGAATCCGCCAATGCCAACTTCACTCTGGCCGACACCAGCCTGACCGGAGTTGGCTCCGACGTCCTGGCCAACCTGCAAATCGCTCGGCTGACCGGTGGAGCTGCCGCGAACGTCTTCATCGTCAGCGATTGGCGCGGCGGCGGCACAATTGACGGAGCCGGCGGAACCGATCGCATCGAAGCCGTTCGCGACGCGGACATGACGCTCACGAATGCGCTGCTCAGCACCCTCGGCACTCCGACGTTCGGCGTACTCAATCTGGCCAACCTGGAAACCGCGAACTTGAGCGGCGGAACGTCGGACAACAAGCTGATCGCGAAAGACTTCACGAAAGGCTCGGTGACTCTGCAAGGAGGCGCGGGCAACGACGTGCTGATCGGCGGCTCGTTGAGCGATTCGCTCATCGGCGGCAGCGGCCGCGATCTGCTCATCGGCGGCACGGGCAAAGACACGCTGCTCGGTGAGTCCGGCGAAGACATCCTCATCGGCGGGACCAGCACGCACAGCGGCGACCTCGCCGCCATCAACGCGATCATGGCCGAATGGACCAGCGGCAATGGTTACGCCACGCGAGTGAGCAATCTCACAAACGGCGTCGGTGTCGGCAACAGCATCAAGCTCAACGGTCTCACCGTGAAAAATGACGCCAGTACTGCCGACACAGTCACCGGCGGTGCTGACTCCGATTGGTTCTTCAAGTCCCCCAACGACGTTCTGGACGCTCTTGTCGGCGACGGTCAGATGGTGACCACCATTTGAGTGTTCGCCGATCGTTTTTCGAGAAGCGGCCTTACCCGTTGCTTCAGCGCTGTCGGTTCAGGCGAACGGCAGGAGAAAGAGTCCCAGTACAAGCCCGACGCGCCAGCGAGTGCATGCCGTTCAGCACTCCGAATGAATGCACTCGCTGGCGCATCGGGCTTGTAATTGCCGGGTATGTTTTCTCCTGCCGTTCGCCTTAGAAGACCACCGCGCATCGAATGAAGAAGCCGTTGAGCAGAACGCTGTTCGACGCCGGTGCGTAAGCACCTTCATGCGCGTTGTCGGGAAACATCGAACGATTCCCGAGGTTGAACCAGTTGTTGAGTTCGTAGCCTGCGGCAAATTGGAATCCTTCGTATTGCCATGCGGCACCCAGCGACGTCTCCAACACAGGGACCGCTTGGGTGTAGTTGTCTTGGACATTCACGATCGTGTCGGCACCGGAAAAATTCGTTTCCAGTAACCGCGACCTGAATTTGCCATACATGACCGAGCCGGCACCACGTCCGAAAAGACTCCAACCATGTCCGAGGTGCCAATAACCGTCCATTCCAAGACGAAAGCCGAAGCCGTTCATGGTCAGATTGTTGTCCACCACCGCATTGGTAAAGTCTCGACCGTCATAGCGGACGTTGAGATTCTGGTCGATGTTCGCCCAGCGAAGCCCGCCAAAGGGCCGGATGGCAATCGACTCATTAAAGAGGTATCCATAGCCCGCTTCGAGATCGAAGACGTCGTAATTGAAGCTCCCTGAAGCGGTCGCCGTTGCGGCTTCCTGATTGACATTGGGGTGGCTTCGAGTGGCCCACAAGTTTCCGCCCGCAGGTTCTGCCGCAAAGGCCGACGCCGAGTTGCGGAAGTAGGTGTAGTTCCCCGTCAAATCCCAGCCCGAAGAGAAGAGATATCCGACTCCAGCACGCACTCCGGACGCTTGCCCAAAATCTAAGTTGCGCACGC
>JANNDA010000922.1:0-1705 GCA_031387195.1 Planctomyces sp.
CGCGAACGGAACCTGCACCCGCCGCAATCGCTCGAACACCCCGTTGCAGGCGCTGACGCTCGCGAACGACCGCTCCTTCCACGAGTTCGCCATCGGCCTCGCCGACCGCATCATGTCCACCGGCCCGCTGCCGCCAGCTCCACCGCCGTCGGTGGCCGACAGCGACGACGCTCGCATCTGGCAGGCCATTCAAATGTGCTTTTCGCGCACACCGACCGACGCCGAACTGTGCCGCCTTCGTGACTTCTTGAACCACCAGCAAGTCGCTTTCGCCGCCAACCCGAACGACAAAGACGCTCCCAAATCCGCCTGGACCGCTCTCGCCCGCGTGCTGTTGAATTTGGATGAGTTCATCACCCGCGAGTAGGATCATCGCTGAGAAAAGGAACGAGTTATGTCAGAAGCTATCGCCACTGCAACTGTGAGTGATGCGCCTTGCACCCACATCCATCTCGACGAACGCGGCGTCGCGTGGGTGGATGATCGGAATGTGAAAGTCATCGAGATCGCGCTCGACATGATTTCTCACGGAGCGACCGCCGAGCAGATTTATGACATGCACGACGGCTACTTGTCGATGAGTCAGATTCACGCGGCCCTGTCGTACTACTTCGATCATCAAGCGGAGTTCGACGCAGAGATTGAACAGCAAGTTCGCCGTGCGGACGAGTTGCGAACAAAGAACTTGAACTCCCCGATCCGTCAAAAACTGCGAGTCCTGGGCCACATAACATGAGCCTCGCTTTTTACTTCGACGTTCACGTCCCGCTTCAAATCGCTCGTGCACTGCGAGAGCGAGGCGTTGATGTGTTGACCGCACAAGACGACAACACGACCGAATTCACCGACTCAGACTTGATGGACCGCGCAACGGAGCTTGGTCATGTGCTCGTTAGCCAGGATGAAGACATGCTGCGTGAGGCGAATACCAGACAACTTTCCGGCCAGGAGTTTTCTGGAGTTATCTACGGTCATCAACGTCGAATCACGATTGGGCAAGCATTCCGAGACCTGTTTCTGATTGCACAAGCAACGTCACCAGACGAAATGATCAATCGAGTTGATCACATTCCTTTGTAGCGACAACCGGAACAACAGACATGAACCTCGAACAACAACTTCTGCGCGAAACAACTCGCCGTCACTTCTTTGCCAACAGCGGCGTCAGCCTGGGTTCGCTGGGGTTGGCCTCGCTGCTGTCGGAAGGAAAACTCTTCGCGGCTCCAGAGACTCCGGGCTCGCTCGCGTTGAGCGATGCGGCGCGCGGGACGAATCCGATGGCTCCGCGCGGAGGGCATTTTCCGGCGAAGGCCAAGCAGGTGATCTTCTTGTTCATGGCGGGCGGGCCGAGTCAGCTTGAGCTGTTCTCGCCGAAGCCGAAGCTCGTCGAGATGGACGGGCAAGTCATTCCGGAATCTTTCGTAGCTGGCAAGCGATTCGCCTTCATCAAGAAGGATGCGAAGTTGCTGGGCTCGCGGCGGAAGTTTCGGCAGTGGGGCGAAAGCGGAGCCACGATCAGCGAGTTGCTGCCGCATCTGGGTTCTGTGGCGGACGACGTGTCGTTCATCAAGAGCATGAAGACTGACGTCTTCAATCACGGCCCGGCGAAGCTCTTCATGAACACCGGTTTTGATCGATTCAGCGGTCGGCCAGCGATGGGGAGTTGGGTCACGTATGGCATCGGCAGTGAATCGAACAGCCTACC
>JANNDA010000933.1:0-3980 GCA_031387195.1 Planctomyces sp.
AGCCAGGCTTACACGCTCTCGGGCCGCAAGGTGACGATGGCTCAACTCTTCTCCGAGCCGAACATCGGATCGCTGGTGTGGCACTTGCAAGGATCGCGAAACGGTTTGCCCGGCTACATCGCGGTGCCGGGAATCACTCGGCCCGGCCCGCCGCCGTACCCCTTGTTTGTGGGCGGATGGTTGGGAGATCAGTACGCGCCATTCTGCGTCGGTGGTCAACCGGAGCAGCCGGACTTTACGGTCGGCGTGAAATCGGAAAACCCGTCGCCGATCAGCGACGAAGACTTGCGACCGAAATTGCTCGACATGCCCGAAGGGGTTTCGCTGACGCGACTCGATCGCCGAGCGGCCTTGCGGCAGACGTTCGATCAAGTCCAACGCAACATCGAGCAACAACGACTGGCCGAGGCGGTGGACGGCAACTTCAACAGTGCGCTGGGCCTGCTCACGTCGAGCAAGATTCGCGAAGCGTTCGATGTCCGCAAAGAACCAGACGCCGTGCGCGACGCCTACGGTCGGACGAAGATCGGTGGTCGCTGCTTGATGGCCGCGCGACTCGTCGAGGCCGGCGCGCGATACGTCATGGTCGATTACGGATATGACCCGGACTACGGCAACTTGTGGGACAACCACAACGTCCCCGAACAAAAATTTCCGCATATCAGCAAAATGGCCATGCGCGGCTATCACGTCGCCGGCATGGACAAGGCGTTCGCCGCGCTCATCTCCGATCTGAAGCAACGCGGGTTGCTCGACGACACGCTGGTCGTGTTCCTGACCGAGTTCGGCCGCACCCCCAAGATCAACAAAGACGGCGGCCGCGATCACTGGGGCGCGTGCGGCTCAATCTTCTTCACAGGTGCGGGAACGAAAGTCGGCCAGGTTGTCGGAGCCAGCGACAAGCAAGCCGCGTATCCGACCACGAAACACTTCGGCCCGGCCGACATCGCCGCCACGATTTACCATTCGCTCGGCATCGACCAGGAAACCCGCGTCGCCAACAAAGAAGGTCGCCCGATGTTCGTGCTCGATCACGGCCACGTCATCGAAGAAGTTGTTTAACCCCAACGCTAGCGGCGTGGGCGAGAGACGTGGAATCCACAATGAACCCTGCCAATCAACTGCTCGAACGCATCGAAGCCGGTCGCCTGTGGGCTTATTTCCACAAAGACTGGCTGTTGCAGATTCGCGGTTTGATTCGACCGCAACTTCCTGAAGAGTTCTCAGTCTTTGTGGAATCGGAAGCGGTGCTGATCGCTCCGGCCAATCTCGAACGAGTCACGCCGATTGCCCCCGATTTGGCCGTCGCTCGTATCGATACCGTCGATGCATCCGTCGCCGTTTTCGGACAGCCGACGACGGCGGTCGTTGATGTGGAAGAGGCTTGCGAATTATTCCACCAATATCGCTTAGTGATTCGTCGCGTGCCCGACAATCAGGTCGTTGCGGCAGCCGAACTGTTGTCGCCAACAAACAAAGGCGTCTTCGGTGAGTTGGATAAAACCAAATATCTTCGCAAGCGCGAGCAATATCTCGACGCGGGAGTCAACCTGCTGGAAATCGACGCGTTGCGCGCCGGAGATCGACTGTTGCCACACGCGACCGAACGTCTGGCCGAATATGACCGCAACGCCTGGTCCGTTAGCCATGACGCGGGTCGCCGACGTTACCGAGGCTGGGGTTGGAACAACGCCGATTCGCTGCCAACGATTACTTGGCCGATCGAATCATCACGTCAAGTCATCGTCGATCTGGCTGAAGCATTCCGTCAAGCCTGCGAGTTCAATCCCTGGGAGCGACTCGTCGCCGGCGGCTGATGATTGGCGGCCCCGTTCCCGCGAAATTCTTTGTTTGGAGGTGTCGTCATGATGCGTTGGTTGCTTTGCACATCGAGCCTGACCGTTGTCTTGGCGTTTCTGCCTTCGCTCGCACAGGCCGACAACAAGAACAACCGAGACAAGGCCGCACAGGAAAAGCGTGACGATAAGAAGATCAAGAGCGAGAAAGACGACGTCAAACAAGCGCAGAGTAAATTGAAGGACGATCAGAAAGAGTTGCAGGACGCTCTGAAGGTGGTGGCCCAAGCCGAAGAGAAAGAGAAGGCCGCTCGTAAATTATTGGACGAAGCCCGCAAACGCATTGCGGCCAAACACGAGCAATCCTCCGGCATTGCCCAAGCGCTCGCTGATCAAGACGCCGCCCAAAAAACTTATGACGAGGCCGCCGCTCCTGTGCTGAAGGCTCTCAAAGAGAAGCCGGAGTACCAGGCCGCCGTGAAGAAAGTCGCTGACGCGGACGCTCGGCTGAAGACAGTTCGCGGAGATGAGACTCTCGCCGCCGATGCGAAACGCAAGGCGATCACACAAGCGAGCAAGGACAAGCTGGCCACCAGCGAACTCGAACAAACGGCTCTTGAAGGGGACTCATCCGCGAAGGCCGCGCGAGCCAAACTGGCGGACGCACAAGCCCGCGTGACAGACATTCGCAATAAAGTCCGCAACCTCATCGACGCGGACTCGGAAATCAAATCCTCTCGACAAGCGATGCGAGACGCTGCCGATGCCACCGAAGTTGCTGGTCAAAAGATGCAACGCATCCGCGACAAGGTCGCTGCCGACTCCAGCAAACTGAGTCGCGAACAGCAACAGGTCAAACAGGCGGAGGCTCACGACAAGGCCAACGACAACAAGAAGCCGAACAACAAAGGCAAAAAATGACGTGGCGAATCTGGAACGGGCTGGCGAGCCGGTGGGCGTTAGCTCCCGGACGACGTTCGATTGTCACCAGCGTCCGAGGGCTGACGCCCTTCGGCTCGCCGAGCATTTGCGGAACGCTGTTGGTTCTCGTCCTGACATTGCCGACAAACGCCGAAGATCTGTTTCGCGACCGCGTCGTCCCGATCATTCAGAAACGCTGCCTGAGCTGCCACAACTCGGTCGATCACAAAGGCGATTTCGCTCTGCAATCAGCCGACGAATTGGCGAAGAGCGGCTTCATCGAACCTGGCAAGCCGAGCGACAGTCATCTGCTGAGCGTGCTCAAACCGCAAGCCGGCAAACGCCCGTTGATGCCCAAGAACGGCGAACCGCTTAAGGCCGAAGAAATTGCTGCGTTCGAGAAGTGGATCGCCGACGGAGCAAAATGGCCGGAGGGATTCCGCATCGAAGATCCGGTCGTCACGAATACCGATTGGTGGTCGTTCCAGCCGGTCGTGAGGCCGGCGGTGCCTGACGTGCGGAATCTCAAATCTCAAATCTCAGATGACAAATTTGAGACCTCAGATCTCATTTTTGAAATTCGAAATCCCGTCGATGCGTTCATTCTCGCGAAGCAGCGTGAGATGAAATTGTCGCCGTCCCACGAAGCCGACCGCCGCACGCTCATTCGGCGTCTGACCTATGACCTCACCGGCTTGCCGCCGACGCCGGACGAAGTCGCTGACTTTGTGAGCGACCTTGATCCGACCGCCTACGAACGGCTGGTCGATCGGCTGCTCGCGTCGCCGCATTACGGCGAGCGTTGGGGCAGGCATTGGCTAGACGTCGCGCGGTATGCCGACACCTGCGGCTACGACAAGGACAAGCTCCGGCCGAATGCCTGGCCGTATCGCGATTACGTCATCCGCTCGTTCAACGAAGACAAGCCGTATGCTCGTTTCGTCGAAGAGCAGATCGCGGGCGACGTGCTGTATCCCGGCACACCGGATGGAATTCTTGGCCTCGGCTTCATCGCTGCCGGGCCGTGGGATTTCATCGGGCATGTCGAGGTTCCCGAATCGAAGATCGACGGCAAGGTCGCTCGGCACAACGACCGGGACGAGATGGTCACGGCGACGCTCAACACGTTTTGCAGCGTGACGATTCAGTGTGCTCAGTGCCACAACCACAAATTCGACCCATTCACGCAGCAGCATTACTACGGCCTGCAAGCCGTCTTCGCGGCCGTCGATCGTGCCGAGCGGCCTTACGACCTCGATCCGT
>JANNDA010001372.1:0-1521 GCA_031387195.1 Planctomyces sp.
GCTTCGGGGACGGCGAAGATCCTCGACCTGGGGCTGGTTCGGCTGCTGAGTGCCGACGCGACCGCACTGACGGATACGACTCAGGTGATGGGGACGGTCGATTACATGTCTCCGGAGCAGGCCGAAGACACTCGCCACGCCGACGCGCGAGCGGATATCTATGCCTTGGGTTGCTCGCTGTACTACTTGCTGACGGGGCACGCCGTGTACGGCGGCGAGACGATGATGAAGAAGCTGCTGGCGCATCGCGACGCACCGCTGCCGTCGCTCGTGGCGGATGCTGCCAGCATCCGAACCGACGCTAGCAGCGTCGGCCACGCTCTCAATTCCATCTTCCACAAGATGATCGCCAAGCGGACGGCGGACCGTTACCAGTCGATGACCGAAGTCATCGCAGACCTGGAACGTTGCCGAGCGGGTCAGTCGGTGACGATGAACGTCAACACGGTCAGCGGAGAATCGGGCAGCAACTACGAGCTGCAAAAGTTTCTGCGGCAGATCAGCGGGGAAGAAGGAAGTCAGGTCACGGCTGCGACGTCGGGGCCGTTCGGTGGTGCCTCGGTACACGGGACGGCCGAGACGGTCTTCACGACCAACAACAGCGCCGGGACTGATCCGCAGACCGAGTTGACGCTCACGAGCGGTCAGAAGTTGCGAAGCCGCAACATGCTGCTGGCGAGTGTCGGTGTTGTGCTGTTGCTGCTCGGAGTTTGGTGGGTGTTTCGGACTCCGACCGGCACCGTGCGCATCGAGATCACCGACGATCAAATCGAAGTCACGCTCGGCGAGACCGGCCGGACTCTGCGCGGCAAGTTTGACGAATCCATCAAGCTGCCGATCGGCGAGCATGTGTTGCACGTCCAAATCGGCGAGACGACGTTCGACACGAAAGAGCTTTCCATCACGAAGGGCGAAGCGGACGCCATCAAAATCGAACGAGTCGGCCGCCGAGTTCGCGCGATGCAGGGAAACACGTTGCTCGGCCACAAAGAATTGCCCAAGGCGAAGAGTTCCACGGGAAAGACCTCGGACTCCGCGACGGTTGGTTCCGAGACTCTCGCAGCGGCGAACTACGCGCTGGAGTTCGACGGCAAGGCGAGCTACGTCGAGGTTCCCACGCTCGAACGTAACAAACCCGAACCATTGACCCTTGAAGCGTGGGTACGGGCGGCGAATGAAATGAGGCCCTATGTGCGGTTGGAAGGCAGAGCGCCAGCACAACTTCATGGGCAGGGCAGGGATTTTTTGGGTCTGGAATCCGATTCCTCGAAAGGGATGAATCGGATGGTCAAAGCACGGACTCAATCTTCAGCGGACGTGATGGTCCATGCGGCTTATGTGATCGACGATCGTGAGGCGAAGTTGTTCCTCAACGGCGTTCGTGTCGACACCAAACCTGGACCGTTCGCGACACCGTTTTCCCAGGCTCCGTTTCGGGGCACCTGGTTGGGCACTCAGCCGACCAAGCAAGGCGGAATCGCGGCGACGTTCGTGGGTGTGATGGACGAAGTCCGCATCTCT
>JANNDA010000980.1:0-3846 GCA_031387195.1 Planctomyces sp.
GCCGTCTCGCTTTAGTGACGTGACGAACCAGACTCGCGTTCTGCAAGAACGGCTTCCAAAATAACCCGGTGCATTCGCCGACATCACACTCTTCGCCGCCGACCGAGTTCTCGACAAAGCGACCTACACCGAACCCTTTCAAGACAACGTCGGCATCGAGTACGTCATCGTCAACGGCACCCTCGTGCTCGACTACGACCACCACACCGGCGCTCGCCCCGGCCGATCCCTCCGCCATCAGCCGTGAACATGGCTGTGGGTTATTTCCAACACTGCGTTTTCTTTGCTGGGCCGATACGATCTTCAGCCAACGTGGGAGACCGAAACATGGTGACTGACACTGTCCAAGCCGAATTGCCGCATGACCTCGTGGAAGAGGTTCGGACCTATATCCGTGAGGGATGGGCATCGAGTTTGAACGAACTCCTTGAGGATGCGTTGCGGCGACATTTGCAGTCGCACACGGCCGAATTGGCCGAGACATTCTTGAGGGAAGATGTGGCCTGGGGGCTGCATGGCCGCGAATGACACCTCAGACATCGTTGTCGTCTGCGATGCGGGGCCGTTGATCCACTTGGACGAACTGGGCTGCATCGAACTGTTGGCGGACTTTCGCGAAGTCTTGGTTCCCTCGACCGTTTGGCGAGAGGTCGAAACGCACCGGCCAACAGCACTCGCGAATCGTCGAATCGCATGGTGCCAGATTGCCGCCAAGGAACCACGTTCGGTCGCACTCCAATCGCTGGCTCGATCATTGCCGTTGCATGTGGGAGAACTGGAGGCACTTCAAGTGGCTGCCGAACGACAGGCTCAGCTACTGCTGACAGATGACACGGCGGCACGGCTTGCGGCACAGACCATGCAACTGCCGGTTCATGGAACAATCGGAATCTTGTTTCGAGCCATTCGGCGTCACCAATTGACTGGCAACGAAGTCGCTCAACTTCTGCGTGCGATTCCGTCACGATCGACGCTGCACATCAAACACAGCCTCTTGGATGAGTTCGTCCAACAAGCAGTCGATCAGGTTTCTTGACGCAGAAAAGGTGTCCAGAAACCGTTTCCGGCCCTTTCCAGCATTGGAAGCTTCCTAGTACTTCTTAATGCTCCACTTTTTAATGCTCTCGCAAGTCGCGATCGTCTCGCGAACAGTCATTTTCATCGCCACCTCACAAATCTGTTAATGACGATGCCGTCTCTCGAATTCTGTTGCCATGACCATCAGGGCTTCGGTTAAACAGAGCCCTCCACTTTGTTTCGCCCGATTCTTGGAGAATCACTCATGACGATGATCAACAAGCAATATTCCGTAGTGCAGATCCCTCAGCCAAGAGGTTCCGCCAAATGTTGGGCCGCATGCTTGGCGATGATCCTGAGGCGAACGGGGGCCAACTCTGACGCCATTGTTAATGGGATGGTTGCTGAAGCCCGTGCTCGCGGCATCCTGCTACGCGACGATGAATCCCTTCCCGTGGATGGTGTCTCTCGGCTGGCAAATACGTTTGGATTGCGCCAGTGGCACCGTCCCTCTTTCAACACCGCAGTGCTTCCGAGCGACTTTGCCGCGGTTCTACAGCGGGGACCAGCGATGGTCTTTGGTCGAATACGCAGTGCTCAAGCTCACGTCATGGTCTTAAATGGAATTCACGGGGATCTAGCGGGACCGATGACTGACGTCGAAGTTTCGGGGTACGATCCCGTCGTCGCGGCAGGCGGAGGAAGGTATTTCTGTTCCGCCCCAGGGTATCAGTATCACATCACGATTCACGACATGTTGTATCGCTGACTGAAACAATGAGTCCTGACGCGAAATGAAGTCCCTCAACGCCGCGAAGCTCGGCCTGCGCCACCGAGGCCACCTGCAACCCGGAGCGTTCACCGACATCACGCTCTTCGCCGCCGACCGAGTTCTCGACAAAGCGACGTACACAGAACCGTTTCAAGACAACGTCGGCATCGAATACGTCATCGTCAACGGCACCATCGTGCTCGATCACGACCGCCACACCGGCGCTCGCCCCGGTCGTACACTCCGCCATCAGCCGTGACCTGGACGGTGGGTTACTTTCAGGACTGTGTCTTGTTAGCAAAACATGGCCGATCACGACGTTGTTTCCAGAGGAAATACGCCTTCCACGATCAGTGCCGCGCGATGATCGACTCGTCGGGGAATGTTGATGGCCAAGACATCAATGGTGATTTGGCCAACGAGTGTCTTGCCGACCAAGGTTGGTCCGCGCCACTCAAAGCGGATCGAACGCTTGCGGCATCCGACAGTATTCGCAGCAACCGCCAGCGCGATTCCAGACGAACTCGCGGAGTGCCCGATTCATGACGCGGAACTCGCTTGCAGATGCCGCAGCGTCAGCCGAGCTTTCGATTGCAGCAACCCCAGCAGGCTCCCGATGTGCTCATAGCTGTCGGCCTCGGCCACTTCATCCGGTGTCAGTGCTCCCTGGCGAGCCTTTTCAGATAACTCGTGCATCCGAACGTGATCACGCTCTGGAAACGCAAAGAGCAACATCGCGCGTGCCGCCTCTGCGGCTAAGCCGGGCTCTTCCGGAGAAACCACACGCTCCAAGATCGACGCATCAAAAGTCAAAGTCGTTTGCGACATGGTTGAGACCTTATCAAACCAAAGTGACCCATGACAACCCGTTCGACAAATCGATCGGGTGACACGTCCTGACCATCGAGAAGGGCGTGTTTGGAAGACAGGAGCTTGAAGAGCAACGCACAACTTACAAGCCTGAAGAAGCCTTCCCCACGCCCTTCGATGACTCAGGGCGTTCCTGCCGTCGGCTGTGGTTTCACTCATCCGCTTTCGACGTCAGTCGGCCCAATTGACGACGTGAAGTCCAGGGATCGTGCGGAAGTGTCGCACGTTTCGAGTCACCAACGTTGCCTGCTGGGCTAATGCGATGCTGGCAATGAGCAAGTCGGCACGTCCGAATTTTCGTACGGCCTTGTTCTCGCGCAGCCGATCAAACTCACGAGCCGCGATGGCATCGAAGGCGATCACCACCACTTCGGCAAGTCGGGCCTCGGATTCGTCCAGGCGTTGTTGAGCAACCTGCAACTGAGCTCCGTCCGCTGCCTTGAGGACAAAGTCGAAACGTCCGCGAAGGACTTCGATTCGAGTCACGATCGTGATCGCGATGTCATCCTCTGCTGCGTCCAGACGTTGTTGAACTTTGGGATGCCCCAGCGTCAACAGCGTCAACGTGTCAGTATCCAAAAGGATCACGTCGATTTCTCCGCCATCGGCCGTCCACGCCGTCGGTAGATCTCCGTCAGCATCGGTTCGACGGTCGGATCAGCCTTCCAGACACCGGCGAGCGATTGCAACGCGGCCTTTCCAGTGGTCCGAATCTGCGGGGTGAGCAACCACTGCTGAATCGCCGATTTCAGAATTCGCCACTCCTGCCCAACTCGGCGAGCCGGGAGGTTTTGTTCTTCGACCGCCTGCAATACGGCGGCCTCTTTCACACGCAGGTATTTTGCCGCTTCTGCAAGCGTCAGCACATCGACCACTCCGTTGGCCGATCGAGTCGGCGTGGTGCTCTCTGACGGGGATTTCGTCCGAGTCTTCTTGGCCGGCTTGATCACTGTTGCAGACATGATCTCAACTCCTGTGCGTGGTTCGTCAGAATTGTAACGGCCACCGAGCCAGTTCGTAGTCTCGTCTTGAGGCGGGCAGCGTCGATCGTGTGACACTCCCTGACTATGCCCGGTCATGCGCTCCCTCATCAGCCGTGAGTGTTGGGGTGTCCCAGCTTCGCAGAAGCTGGGTGCCGCCGGCACAAGCTATGTCACCCGCGCGCTGACCACCAAATAAAGGTTCAG
>JANNDA010001051.1:0-6977 GCA_031387195.1 Planctomyces sp.
AAACAATCGACGGCAAACCCGTGGCCGAATTCGCCAAGACGTTCGGCTGGAAGAACGAGCCAGAGAAGGCTACGTTGCTCAAGCTTGACGACTGAAAGGAGCAGATCATGCGCAAAGAGTTGAAGCTGATCGTGGAAAAACACTCGGGGGAAACAAAGGGGACATATATGGAATCGCGGTAGGGACCGCCCTTGCGGGCGGCCCCCCGCACAGATCCGTACGTGCGGAACTACTGCATACGGCTCTTACCTTGGATGAAGACGATCAAACCGCACTTCGGGATACGGATGCAGGATTCTCGGTGTGGGAAGCCAGCGTTGAATCAGCAACGAGAACTTCGGCCAGGTCATCCGACGGCCACGTTGACTGCGTCGCCGCAGCACGCGGTGCCAGAGTTCCTGAAACGCCGTGCGGAATTGTTGCAGACGCTCCGAGTTGCCGGGGATCGCGTGGTAGTTGCACCACCCCCGAAACACACTCAGTACCCAGGAGCCGACTTGCGTCAGGTCCAGGTGCATTTTCCGTTGCAGCGAGTCCTTCAGTTCGCGCAGCTTCTTGATCGAGGAGATGCGACGGATGGTGAAGTCTCCTTTTCGTGTCTTCCCGCTGATGTGCGTGAAGCCCAGAAAGTCGAACGTCCCAGGAGGCCAGCGCCACGCTTCTTTCGTCGTTCAGTCGCATAGCGTCCGAACTCGATCAGCCGCGTTTTCTCCGGATGCAGTTCTAAGCCGAACTTGGTGAACCGTTCCCGGAGCGCCGCCAAACAGTGCTTCGCGTCGGATTCCTCGCGGAAGCCAATCACGAAATCATCCGCATAGCGCACGATGATGACTTCTCCTTTCGCATGACGTTTCCGCCACGCGACCACCCACAAGTCCAAGACGTAGTGCAGAAACACATTCGCCAGGGGCGGTGAGATCACCGCGCCTTGCGGCGTGCCCACTTTCGTCGGAGACCAGTGACCGTCCTCGGAGACTCCGGCCCGAAGCCATTTCTTCAGCAGCCGCAGCAGCCGAGGGTCGGCGATCCGATGCTCCAGAAACTTCAGCAACCACGAGCGGTCGATGTTGTCAAAGAAGCCGCGAATATCCGCATCCAAAATCCAGTTCACTTTCCGCCGCTGGAGGCCCACGCTGAGTGTGTCCAAAGCTTGGTGACAACCTCCTTCCCTCCACAGACTCCGCCGACAGCGGCACGCAGTCTTTGTTCGCCTGCTTCTGCGGTGCTATGGAGCTGTCTGACTCCCCGGAAACGTGCGACTCTTTCATTCGCGACTCTCCCCCGGCTTACGCCGGCGCACCCTGTCCCCTTTGTTTTCCCTTACTTCAAATCAAGCTTCCACTTGATCGACTCCAAACGGTTTGATATTGGGCTTATGCGACCGGCCGATGAAAACCTTCCCGTAGCATGGACACCTCCTCGTCCGGTTTTTTCGGAACGGAAAAGGTAGTTGTTCTACCTTAATTCCTGCCGGTCGCCTGCCAGAAAGAAACTCGAATCAGGCCAACCGACATGTCTGAAATCAACGAATCCCAAAACGGGGAAGACGCTTTCAACGCTCAGGGAAGACCGTCCGCACAGCGATTGCCTTGGCATAGCCTGGTCGGGCGATTTTCGGCGACCGTCGTCACACTGCTTGTCAGTCGGGCGATCGTTCGCAGTTGGCTGCACTCCGGGCTGAGGCTTGCAGAGGGAGATGAAAGCCAGCCGCACCTGATGCATCTCTATATTGGACGACAGGAGTCAGTTTCTCCCGCTCTCTTCGGACAGCCAATTCGCTTTCCCTTCTGCTACGACTATCTCGAAATCATTGCGGCAGTTCCGGACCTCGAAGTGCAGAGCCACAGCATTCCGATCCTTCAGAAGCCCGTGACCTATCTGGCACATCTGTTTCTAGGGGCGTGGGGTCCGACATTGCTGGGACGCGGCATCTACTTGGTGAACAAGTCGTTTGCCCGCATCGAAATGGTGAACGGCAGCGTCCGTGCGTTGACTCGTCATGGAAAGCGTCTTCTCGATGCCCACATTACACCCGTCCCACTCGCGCCTGTGATTCCGTTACACGAGGGGTTGCGGCGGAACCCGACTTGTTTTCTCTCGCAGCCGCTTGTTGTCGGAAGGCGTGGAAAGCTCAAGTTGGCGCGGATGGAGTTTCTAGATCCGTTGGTGGAACTCTCTCCGGTTCACGTTTCGCTCGACATGGCGGCCGGATTCGTGTCGTGGATGCCGGAGATTCGCTGCGACGTTCTGGGGATTCATGAAGTTGACCGTGGAGCGTTTCAGTTCCAATCGAGCTGGCGGCTGACCTCGCCTTGCAAGGTGTAATCGCAATTGAATCGGCAAGACGAGTACCGGGCGGACAACGTCTTCTGGGTGCCGGCCGAGGCTCGCTGGCAAACGCTGCAAGACAACGCCAAGCAACTTACGATCGGCGAGCTGATCGACGACATCGCGGTCTACGGGCAGGAGTCCAACTCGACGACAAGGCGACTGGCAATGATGAACTCGGCCATTCGCTTTACCTGACTACGGATCACGCCAACTGTCGCTTCCGAGAATTGGAGGATCGGTTAATCGTGCGGCATGGATGTCACCGAGCAACTCAAACAGGGAGCAAACAAAAGGGGACAGCGACTGGGGGGTTTCGTGACGAGGTGCGAGGTGCTCTGACTCGCTCGCGGATTTTCGTGGATTCCTCACCGCTGCCTCCAGTGGAGATCAGGTTCGATCAGGCGACCTCACCTCATCGCTCGCGCTTTCGATTCGATTTGGTTCTGCCTAGACTCGGCTGAATGAGCTTTTCAAGAACGATTCATCGAGTTTTGTCCGCCGTCGCTCGCCGAGTGGTCGTCCCGGCGTATGGCGTGCGTTATCGGCGGTTTGAGCGGTTGCTGCACGAGGCTCGCCGCGTTCAACGAGAGATGCTGTTTGGCTGGCTGCGTCGCTGTCGTGACAGTCGATTCGGACGCGACCACGGATTTGCCGAGATCACTTCGCTGGAGGACTATCGCCGCCGAGTCCCTATTTCGCGATACGACTACTTCGCGCCGTACATCAACGCGGTCGCTCGCGGTGAGTTCACCGCCCTGTTTCCTCCGGAGGAGCGCGTCGAGCGGTTCACGATCACGACCGGGAGCACCGGTGCGCCGAAGCTCAACCCGGTGACGCGACCGTGGCTCAAGGAGTACCGCCAGTCGTGGGATTTGTGGGGCGGGAAAATGCTGCTCGATCATCTGCCTAAGGTGGGGACCAAGATCGTTCAGCTCGTTGGCTCGTGGGACATGGGCCGCACTCCCGGCAACATTCCGATCAGCATGGTCAGCGCGTTATTGGCTCGTCAGCAACGTGCGATCGTGCAGCCGTTCTATGCGATCCCGAATGAAATTACCGACATTCGCGATCCTGTCTCGCGCTGCTACACGACGCTCCGACTGAGCGTGGCGGAGCAGATCGGGCTGATCGTACTGATGAATCCAGGAACGCTGCTGCGACTGGCACAACTGGGGGACGAGCATCGCGAGTCGCTGATCCGTGACATCCACGACGGCACGCTCTCCGCCGCATTCGACATCCCGACCGAGATGCGTCAGCGACTTCAGCCGCGCGTTCGGCGCGGTGATCCGGCGCGTGCTCGTGAGTTGCAGCGGATCATCGAGGCCACGGGACGGCTCTACCCTAAGGATTACTGGCCGCAGCCGATCATCGCCTGTTGGCTGGGAGGCACGGCGGGCTACCAGGCTCGTTATCTGCCGGAGTATTTCGGTGATGTCCCGATGCGCGATCAAGGATTGGTGTCGAGTGAAGGACGGCACACGATCCCCTTTGAAGACCACAAGCCTCAAGGACCATTGGCCGTCAGTAATGGCTTCTACGAGTTTGTCGCGGTCGAGGAAATCGATTCGACGCAGCCGATCGCCTTGGAAGGCCACGAGCTGGAGGTCGATCGCGACTACTACATCGTGATGACCACCTATAGCGGGTATTTCCGCTTCAATATCGGTGACATCGTTCGCTGTCGCGGATTCATCGGTGAGGCACCCGTGCTGGAGTTTCGCCAGAAGGGAGACCGCTGCGGTGATCTCGAAGGTGAAAAGGTCACCGAGCATCAGTTTCTCGAAGCCGCCAGTGATGCGGCTCAGAAACTCGGCATTCGGCTGGGATATGTGACGGCGGTCCCGACGCGTCCCGGCCGCGAGCTTCCGTGCTATGTCATCGTCGTCGAACAGGGCAACGTGCCCGGCTTGGACACGGCCCAGCAATTCCTTGAGGAAACCGACCTCCGTCTGCGAGCGAGCAACTTTCTCTACTCCGCACGCCGGCGCGAAAAAGTGCTGGGGCCGATGCGGCTCTGGCGGATTGCCGATGGAACGTGGGAACGATTCATCCAAGCCGAAGTCGAACGCCGAGGAACCGGCGAAGCACAGTACAAACATCCCGCGCTGGTTCAGGATGCGAAATGGCTGGAACAATTCCAGCCCGTTGATCGTGTGCAGTTTCCTGCAGAGTGAGTTATCCCAGCACTCACGGATTCCAGATGCAGCAAGTTTCCACTCCCATCCAGGTGGCTGACTTCATCCGTGGGCCTGCATCGTTACCTCAGCAACGTGCCAAAGATGCAACGGAAGAGCAACGCCTCTCACTGATCCAGAACGAAGGCCAGAAGTTGTTCGACAGTGCTCGCGTCGCGGCGGCCGCCAGTGATTGGCCGAACGCGCGATTGGAACTGACGAAGGCGCTGACGATCTTTCGCCGCGAGTCAAAACTCGATGCGTTGAAGAAACCGACGGAAGAGTTGCTGGGCCAAGTTGAGCAAGAACTGAAGCAGGCCGAGCAAAAGCAACAAACCGAGGCCAAACAGCGAGCGGCTCTGATGCAGTTCCAGAAGCTCGGTGGGGTTTCTTGTCTGCGGGGGAGCGTTCTGAAGAATGAGCAAGATCACGTACTTGGAGCCGAGTTGGCGGGAATGGGGCGTGTCGAACGTGCGGCGAAAGTGCTCGCGCGAGTCGATGGTGTCGGAGTGGCTGCGGCAACATCGGCGAGCGTGATGTGGCGCACGCGGCTCGCGTGCGCTGCGGAATGACACGCGGGCCGCGTGTCACCACAAGAAGGCTACGAGAAAGCTCCCCGCATGGCTTCACGAATTTGCATCGTGGCGACGGTTCGCGAGCCGGTGGCGATCATTGAGTCGTTCATTCGGTATCACTTGGCGATTGGCGTTGAGCGTTTGTTTCTTTTCTTCGACGATCCGCTGGATGAGGCGATCGGACTCGCCTGGCAGATGCGGATGGATTGGATCATCCACATCGATGGTGACGAACTGCTTTTCGGAGCGACGCCGGTGTCGCAGTTCTTCGATTGTGTCCCTCATGCAATTGGTCAGATGAGCTTTCGGAATTTCGAGGGAGTTCCGGAAACGTGGGACATCGGGAATTACTTCCGTGAAGTGACGTTGTTCAAGCGGCACGATCACTTACTGCCGCCGAGTTGGTCACACAAGTACCGCTTGTTTCGTTCGCGGGAGAACTACTTGCTGGGCTATGGCAACGGCAAATCCGCCGCGCGAGTTGTTCCCGAATTACTCCCCAGCGGCGTTCACTGCTTCTCGACAACGAAGGCGCATCCACAACGCATCGACTGTCCGGAAAGCCTGGTGATTCTGCACTACATCAACTGCGGCTTCGACGCCTACCTTCGCAAGTACCAGCGACTGGGTTCCGACAGTTGGCTGGGGACGCCAATCCCGTTCAAGTTCTACATCGACTCGCGCCGCTTGGCAGCGGACACACCGGCGCTCACCAACCTGTATCGCCACGAAGCCCTCTTCGACGATCCCAATGAAACCGAGTATTTGCTGGGCCAACGCATTCTGGCTCGCATCGTCGTGCCGTCGAATCTGTTGGCAGAATAGGTTCCTCGCCAGAACCTGTGACACCGAATTCAACCATTAGACATCGGAGCCATGCCTTGATGGGATAGAGCGGCTTTCTCTTCGGCCGCGCTGCGGCGCAGGTAGAAGGGCTCCAGTGTCCAATGGTCCGCGAGTTCGTTGGTCTGAGCTTGATGCTCGCCCAATTGGGCGATGAGGTTGGCTTGGGGCGAACGGAATTCCGAGCCAAGTATTCGCACGGAGGTCGGCAAACTTGCTCGCAGTGATTCCGCAGCGATACCGCTGAGTGCGATTGATGGTTGAGCGGCGGCGATCTCACCGAAGCGTCTGCAAAAATCTTCTTGCGGCTGAATCGAGATGGCGGCGGGACGAGTCCAGTTCGTGATGTCGCTGTCTGATGTTGTCACTGTCTCGCGAACGTAGTGGCCGACGAACAGATCGCCGCGCTGGGCATCCGAGACCACGCAGACCTTAGAGACATCGTCGGGACTTGCCGCTGCGATGGCTCGAAAGGTATCGACGGCAGCCAATCGGCAGCCGATGGCATAAGCCAACGTCTTGGCAAAAACGACGCCCACTCGCAACCCGGTGAAACTTCCTGGTCCGATACTGACGGCGATGACCTCAAGCTGTTTTGCCGTCAGTGCGTGGCGGCGTAATAGAGCGTCCACTTCTGAAACCAACGTCTGAGCGTGACGCCGTCCGACCTGCTCGATCGACACGGCTTCGAGTGTTTCACCATTTCGCTGCAGCGCAATCGCTCCCGCGAGTCCCGAAGTCTCCACACCCAACGTCAACCAACTCATGCGAAAACCCTGTTTGTCACGAGCAGGCTTTGCTCGAAGAAGGAATGGCACACAAAAACGCTCCGAGGATTGTTGCGAACAGTCAGGGGTCAGGCACCGCAAAATTCAAAATTGGCGGGATGATGCCTGATTTGTCAACAATGCTTTGTTCCGCCAATTTTGAATTTTGCGGTGCCTGACCCCGGCTCGCGCGCAAAGTGCGTCGCGCCCCCAATTGAAAGGAGGGTTGCGTCGAGCCGCAGCACTCCAGCTTTTCGTCCTGGCGATTCTACTCAGGTGTCACC
>JANNDA010001072.1:0-3517 GCA_031387195.1 Planctomyces sp.
TTCGACGGACAGCGAACCGGAGAAAAGCGTTCGACAATTCCGCGATCTTATGAGCAGCGGCCTGAAGCTTCGGACTCGTGCGTTGACGACAACAATGTTTGCTCGTGTGTTTCTGGGCGACGCATTTCTGCATGGGGTCGGCGGAGCGAAGTACGACGAGATGACCGACCGACTGATCGCACGCCTCTTCGGCGTCGCCCCCCCCGCGTATCTCACGCTGACGGCAACCGCACATTTGCCGATTCCTGCCTGGGACACGAGGTCGCGCAATGTCGCTCAACTCCATCATCGGCTCAATGACTTTGACCGCAACGTCGAACGGCACGTGTCATTGTCCGATTGGCCACCGGCAAGCCGCGCGGAGGCCGAGTCGCTGTTGATCGAGAAACAGCAACTTGTCTTCGAGCAGGTCGAGCAAGATGCGCTCTGGGTGACTCATCCACAGCGACGCACGAAGACCGACAACTTTCAGCGTTGCCGACGTCTGCGGGCGATCAATCAGCGATTGGCTCAACTGGCCGAGGCAACTCGTCAGCAGCTATCGTTGAATCTGCAAGCCGCTCAGGCTTATCTTTCAGCGAATGAAATCCTGCGGAGCCGAGAGTTGTCCTTGTGCCTGTTCCCCGGCGACGTTTTGATTCCGTGGCTGACAAGTCTGGGTCAGTCATAGCGCGGCGAAGCCGCAAAAGTAGCCCGCAATAGAGGAATTGGAATGAATACGATTCAACGACGGGATTTTCTCCGCAACCTTGGTCTGGGTGCGACGGCATTGCCGTTCGTCTTGAATCTGCCGAGCCTCGGCTTCGCCAATCAGCAACGTCGGAAGCAACGATTGGTGATCATGTTCAGCCCAAACGGAGTCGTCCCCTCGACGTTTTGGCCGGATGAAGACGGCGAGACCTTCACACTGAAGGAAAGTCTGTCGCCGCTGGAACCGTTCAAGAATCGGCTGCTCACGTTGCACGGTGTTTGTGACAAAGTACGTGGCGACGGCGACAATCACATGCGCGGCATCGGCTGCTTGCTGACGGGGGTCGAACTGTTTCCTGGCAACATTCAAGGTGGCTCGGACACGCCCGCCGGTTGGGCCAGTGGGCTGTCGATCGATCAGGAGATCAAGAACTTTCTGCAAGCCAATGTGGAGACTCGCACGCGGTTCGGATCGCTCGAATTCGGCGTAATGGTTCCTGACCGAGCCGACACATGGACTCGCATGTGTTACTCCGGGCCGAACAAGCCGATCTCCCCCATTGACGATCCGTATCAGATGTTTTCCAAGCTCTATGGCCGCGTGAAGGATCAAGAGAGTCTGAAGAGCATCCTGGATGACCTGCAAACGGATCTCAAGAAACTCGCTGCCAATGTCAGCGTGGCGGATCGGCAACTGCTGGAAGAGCACGCGACGTTCGTCCGCGAGATGGAACAAGAACTCAAGGAGAGTCACGAGTCGATCGGTCACGCCGTGCCGGAAATGGAGCCTGGCGTCAAAGAAGACAACGACAACATGCCGCGGTTGACCAAGATGCAGATTGACTTGATGGTCAACAGCTTTTCGTCGGACTTCGCGCGCGTGGCAACGTTGCAGCTCACGAATTCCGTCGGCGGAGCCAAGATGCGGTGGCTCGACGTGCAAGAAGGGCATCACGAGCTGTCTCATAACCCGGACACCGACAAGGTGTCACAAGAGAAGTTGACCAAGATCAACAAGTGGTATGCCGAGCAACTGGCTTACCTCGCCAAGCGATTGGCCGAAACTCCCGAACCGGGCGGTGACGGCAGCCTGCTCGATAACACGCTGATTGTCTGGACGAACGAACTGGGCAAGGGGAACTCACACACGCTCGACAACATCCCGTTCGTGCTCGTCGGCAACGGCCTCGATTTCAAAATGGGCCGCTCGCTGAGGTTCGAGAAGAATCCTCCGGGCCGAGTGCTCAAGGCGCTCGACCAAGGTCTTGAGGTCGTCACGGGAAAGTCGCTGAGAACAGACAAGGTCGCGCACAATCGCCTGTTGCTCTCGCTCGCCCACGGCTTCGGTCATCACATCACGAAGTTCGGCAACCCCGATTTCTGTGGTGACGGCCCGCTATCGCTGACGTAAGGTCGGCAACTGGGTCGTGGTGTTCAATCAGGACTTGGCAGTTCCTGAATCTTGTCGGAATATTCCGACGGAATGGCAATCGAGACCAACGGCTGATGTGCGCGGCATAAACAGCACACGGTCTTCAAACGCCCGTGTGCCAACCGAGTCTCGCCTCGCCAAAATTCGATCTCGTAACTAAGCGACTTCACACCTTTGCGAATGACATTGAGGCGGACTTCCAACTCATCCTCAAAGTACGCCGGAGCCTCGAACGAGCAAGAGGCTGAAATTCGCGGCCAGCCAATGACCGCGCCATCAGACTGCCGTTGCATGATGCTCAAGCCGAGCGACCGGAAAAACGCATGTTCGGTCTCTTCCATGTAGCGATAGTAATTCGCGAAATGAATGATCCCCGCCATGTCGGTGTCGGCAAACTCCACGCGGCGAGCCGTGATGAATTGAGCGGTCATTGTGGCCTCTCCAGCGGAGCCGAAATCTCTAGCAAGTCGATCGCCGGCTTGCCGTCACAAAAGATTGTGGCCAGGCGACCGTAAGTTTGACCGTGTTCGGGCATTTGCAGCAGATCGCTCAACCCCGGCCCGGCGGTGATTCGCAAGATGGCCCCCAGATCGATGTGCCGCAAAACATTGTGCTCAATCAGCACGCGGCCCAACGGCGTCTTCTCGCTGAGAATCTCTTCACGCACCGCTGTTGAAACAGTTGACAGGTCAAATCGCACAAGCCCAAACAACACTACCTCATCGCTGCCGTGCTTGAGCAACACAATCTTGCGGACGTAGTCGTCTCCGTCGCGCCGCCGATCGAGTACTCGCACGTCAACCGAGGTCTGGTGATAAGCCTCCATCGTGACCGTCATGTGCTTGTCGTGAGCCAACATCGACTTGTACGGCTCCGGCGTCAGTGTCGCCGGAATGTGTTCCCAACGCTCGATCAACGTTCGTCCGTTGGGAAACAGGTCGATCAAAGATAGCAGTTCGTCGTGTGGGTTCATGTCGTCGGAGTATTTCAGGGCAAGCCACGAAGGTGACGAGCGGAATGCAACACTGTCAGAACATGGATTGCATTGCCGTCGATGCGGTAGATCACTCGATAGGTCGCCACAAAGATTTCGCGGATCAGCGGATCGCCAAACTCCGGAACGATGGCAGCCGCTTCCGGAAATCGTCGGGAACCGGCGACGGCTTGTTTGATCCGGTCGATCATGTGTTTCGCATACTGTCGCGAATCGCGAGAGATGAAGTTGCGAATCGACCGCAAGTCTTGTTGAGCTTGAGGCGACCAGATGATACGGCTCATTCGTCTTCCTCAAGCCGCTGGAAGACTTCATCGTGATCGATGCCCTGACCATCAGCGATTTGCTGGAGGCCAATCTCGATCTTTTCTCGCACATAGAGTTGGTACATCAAATCCTCC
>JANNDA010001087.1:0-2900 GCA_031387195.1 Planctomyces sp.
GTCGAAGCGAAAGGAGCTGACCGTGTTTTCCAGATCAAAGACAAAGCCGCACCAAGCGGCGTTCGCGAGCAAAAGTGGCATTTCCCCAGCCGAGCTGAATGCACGCTCTGTCACACGATGGCTGCGAAATACGTGCTGGGAGCGACGACCGGGCAAATGAACCGCGACTTCGATTACGGCGATGGCAAGCCGAAGAATCAGTTGCAGCATCTCAACGATCTCGGTCTCTTCACCAAGCCACTGCCGTCCGAACCGAAGAAGCTCACACGTCTCACGGACTACCACGACCCGAAAGAAAATCTCGATGGGCGAGCGCGGTCATATCTTCAGGCCAATTGCTCGCACTGCCACCGCAAATGGGGCGGAGGCAATGCCGACTTCATTCTGCTGTCATCGCTGCCGTTGGCTGAAACCGGCACGATTGACGTTCGGCCGGGACAAGGCATGTTCGAGTTGCGCGATCCGCGCGTCTTGGTTCCCGGCGATCCCGATCGTTCGATGATTCTGCATCGGATGAAGAAAACCGGACTCGGCCGCATGCCGCACGTGGCGAGCAACATCGTCGATGACGAAGCGGTCAAGCTGATTGAGCAGTGGATTCGCGAGCTGAAGTGAGACTGTCGGCTTGCTCGGATTCTTGTGCCGAACCAACGAATTAACCCGAAGCGGCTGTGATTTTATGTGGGATAGGCTTCCAGCCTGTCGTGTTTTACGGGGAATTCGACAGGCTAGAAGCCTATCCCACGCAAAAAATCACTGCCTCGAAGCGTTAGCGAGGGCGGGCGCTCCAATCAACGATGATTTTAGGAGCGTGATGGAGCGTTCGCTCTCGCTGACGCTTCGGGTTACTTCGAGTTGCGCCGTTGCCGCCTGTGCTACGGCTTTCTCAACGGGCTATTTCGGGAGCGTCCCTTTGACGATCTCGTCTTCCCATTCGTCGAGCAACGGCCAGTCGATCGCGCATGTTCCGAAGTCGGCCATGTGTTGATAGCGGTCCAGCCGGTCGATCGCTTGTTGCAGCAGTCCCTTGTCATTCCGAAATGACGGACCGTGACTGGGGAGCAACCATTCGACGTCGCTCGCTTGAATGCGTTTGAGCGACTGAATGAAAGCGGGAATGTCACTGCCGTGATGCGCGTCGATATGGCCGACGCAACCGTCGCGATAAATGTTGTCGCCGGAAAACAGGATGTTCCCCAAGCGAAACGCAAGCTGGCTATGGGTGTGCCCCGGCGTGTGCCAGGTCTCCAATTTGAGATCGCCAACGCTGAGCACGTCCCCATCGGCGATGGCTCGATCAATTTTGATCAGAGGCAGATCAATCGAAATCCCTTGAGCGCTCACCTCCGCATAAGTTCGCACGCGATCACCGGCCGCCAACAAACGCACGCATTCTTCGTGACCGACCGATTCGGCGTTCGGCAACAACTCCTTCGCCCGTTTGAAACCTTGGATGTGATCGACATCCGCGTGCGTGGCAACGAGGTACTTGCAGTTCGCCAGCGGAAAATCCATTTGGCGGATCAGCTCAATGATTTCGTCGGTCGTGTCAGCAAAGCCAATATCAACCAGCAACCATTCCTTCGTGTCGCCGACCAAATAAACACAACACCCCAGCCGCCGACGGGCTTGGTGGTTCATCTCAATGACGTTTGGAAATAACTCGCGCCGAGGCAACATGCCGGCGTTCTCCTAACTAATTCAGTGGGGGAAAAAGTGATTTGAGGCAGCTCAACGTGTTGAACCGTCGAGCGATTTGCCGCCTAAACTAACGGCTTGCCCCGTCGCGCTACAGGGACCGCCCAGAGAATGGCTGTCTGGCGACAAAATTGAGAAGCAGTTTCAAGAGACGCCCCGCAGACTAACGGAGGCATCTTGTCCCATTTTTGGGAACCGTGGTATGGTCCGCAGGCAATATGGACGGCAATCGAATGAAGAATCAAACAGAAGGATTTAGGCATTTTCATGAATGGTCTGCCGGTCAACGACGACGACGAAATCACCGACAACGTGAACGCTGAAGGTTTCGCGGAGGACTCGTCGTGGGACGAACCGTTATTGGCTGACGATCTTGAGCAAGCCTACTTGCGAGCGCTCGAAGCGACCGATGCGATCGAGCGTGAAATGGACTCGATGCCGCATGAGGGCGATGTTGCTGAGGCTGTCGAACAGATCGGCGAAAACACGACCGCCGACGGCCAACAAGCGGTAACACCGTCGGAGCTGCCGCAGCCAACAACTGACTCGCAGGCCGCTCAGCCTGCGGCAATCGCCAAAACATCCTCGGTTCCGGAACCTCCACGAGTCTCCGAAAAGCATGTCGTCGAGGCCGCGCTGTTTGTGGGCGGGATGCCGCTGACCGCGAAGAGGCTCAGTTCGCTATTTCACACCGAGCATGGATTTGGCTTTGTCGAATGCCTGATCGACGAACTCAATCAACAGTACCAGCAAGAAGGACGGCCCTATTCAATCACTCTGGGCGAAGGGGGCTATCGCATGACGCTGCTTCCCGACTTCGACAGCGTCCGCAACAAAGTATTCGGCTACGGGCCGAAGGATGTGAAGCTCTCGCAGGACGTGCTCGAAGTGCTCTCGCTCGTTGCCTACAAGCAGCCGATCACGAAATCTCAAATGGAAGCCTTGGGCAAATCAAACCCCGGCCCACTGCTGCGGCAACTGCTGCAACGCGAACTCGTCCGCATCGACCGCGAACATTCCGCCAGCGAGCCCCAACGCAAGAGCGATCCGCCCTACGCAACGACGCCCCGCTTCCTCTCGCTCTTCGGCCTCGGCAGCCTGCACGATTTGCCTGTCGCGGAAGACTTCAATTTCAAGTAAGGAACGGGAGTGCAATAACTACCCGATGTCACGTTAGCACGACGCGCAAGCGAGTGGTTCCT
>JANNDA010001105.1:0-9152 GCA_031387195.1 Planctomyces sp.
CTCTGCTGCGATCCGCTCCGCAGCCCGCTCATCCGGACCAACATGTCGGCGAACCGGTTTGTCGTCCTCGCGGTAATAAATCCACCAAGCACCGTGGTGGAGATAAATTGAAACACGCCCAATGCGCCGACGTGTGCACCGTCGCCGCTGCCGTCGATCAACCATGACACAGCTCCTGTGCACTCAATGTGCACCACAGGAGGTCTTCGACGACAAACGAAACGCCGCAACGAACTGCAAACCAGTTAGTTGCGGCGTTCTGCGGATTGAGAAAGCGGAGAGGGGGGGATTCGAACCCCCGGTAGGATTAAAACCCTACACCGATTTAGCAAACCGGCGCATTCGGCCACTCTGCCACCTCTCCGATCCGCGTGCGGACGGGCGGGAATATAGTGGCCTGACTTCGGAACGCAAAGTCCGAGCAATGACTTCCGGTCGATTGGTCGTCGAAGTCGAGGGACTTCGTTTTTTTCCACGCCACCGAAGTCTCACCGGCTTCGGTTACGGGGACATCAGCGCTGCCGTTCGCCCTACTTCGGGTCAGACATTTCACTGGATTTCGACGAGGGGTGCTGTGGTCCAAATTCCACGTAGGGGCGACCCCGCAGCTTCTTAATCAGGATCAATTCCCCAGCATCATTGCCCTCGATCGCGTGGCCGACGAATTGCAACACGTATCCCACGACAAAGGCTATAAACGCCCATGATGCCGGGTATTTGTCATGCCAGACGAGAAAATGGATCGGCAGAATGAACGTGATCGGCAGGCCAAGCAGATGAAAGAACTGATTGCCTGGGTGCAGATGCCGTTCCGCGTAGTTCTTGAAAAATCGCCGCATGAATTCGTCCGCTGAGCAACCCGTCCCATAAAGGAGGGGCATCGTAGCGGAATCTGGTGACTCAGCCAGTTACCATGTGGCTCACCGTGAGCAACCTTTTGCAACGAATTCTGGAATGGTATCTCGACTTGCCGGCTCGTGAGCCCGGTCAAGTCTTGAGGTGGAGTTTGACTGGACGGCCTCCTTGGCCAAGTCACTGGCCGATGTCCGTGGTGTGGTTGCTTCTTGTCGGATTGACGATCTTTGTGATCGAGATCTATCGCCGTGATGCGAGATCAATATCGCGAGCGAAACGAGCGACGCTGATTTGTCTGCGGTGCTTCTCGCTCGGCATCGTCTTACTGCTTCTGACTCAACTGAGCCTCTCGATCGAGCGGACGGGGTTGCCTGAGGTTGTCGTGCTGATCGATGACTCCGCGAGCATGGGTTTGCGAGACGCCTATCGCGACGAGGCCGATCAAAAGTTTGTGGCAGATTTGATTGGCTCTCACGCAGCGTCTGACTCTGTGCGGTTTGAATTGGTGCGGCGGATTTTGTCCAAGAATGACGGTCGCTGGTTACAGCGATTGCGGGGACGGCACAAAGTCCGAGTCATGCGATTTTCTGATGAAGCGACGCCGCTGGGGCCAGTGCTTCTGCAAGACGAGCACGTTCGTCTGTTGCTTGCTGAGTTGCAGAATCTCAAACCGACGGGAGACAGCACCCGCCCTGCCGCAGCGGTGCAGCAGATTTTGAATCAAACGCGCGGGACGCCGCCGGCAGCGATTGTCTTGCTGACGGACGGGATTGCGAGCAATGGAGACACCGACAAACTCAGCACGATTGTTCCACTCGCTCGCGAGCAGCTTGTGCCGCTGTTTGTGATTGGATTCGGCAGTGATGAGCCGACGCGCGATGTGCAATTGGCTGAACTCATTGCCGACAATGTCGCATTCGTGAACGACCCGATCGTGTTCACAGCGAAGGTCAAAGTGTTCGGGTTCAAAGGACAGTCGGCCGTTGTCGAGTTGCGGGAGAAGGGTTCCGAGCAATCGCTCGGCAAGCGAACGGTCACACTGCCGATCGACGGGCAAACGGTGAATGTCGATTTGCTTTACACGCCGACTCAGTCAGGCGACCGCGAGTTTGAAGTGGTCGTGATTCCGCCGCCAGGCGATGTTGATCGAGACAACAATCGACTTTCGCAAGCGGTGCGTGTTCGCGAAGGGAAGTTGAAGATCCTGTTGGCCGATGGGTTGCCGAGGTGGGAGTTCCGCGAGCTAAAGAACACGCTCGAACGTGAGCCGACGATCGAATTGCACACGCTGCTGCAAGAAGCGGACCTCGAATTCGCGTTGCAGGATGAAACCGCCAAGCCGTTGCAAGGCCGCTTTCCGCTGACTCGTGAGGCGTTGTCCGCGTATGACGTCTTGCTGCTCGGTGATCTTAATCCTGGAGCGTTGACTCCCGGAGTATTAGAAAACGTGCGGGAGTTTGTGCGCGAAGGGGGGGGCGTGCTGGCCATCGCGGGGCCGAACCACATGCCGATGGCATTTCGTGGTTCACCGATCGAAACATTGCTGCCGATCGGACTCGACACAGTAAAGATTCCGCCGTCCGACGCGATCATCATCGAGCCATTTCGTCCGCAGTGGACGGCGGCAGGGCAGCAGAGCACACCGTTGTTTCGGCACCTGCAATTGGACGGCTCGCCGCGCGAGGTTTGGCGTTCACTGCCGGGGTTGTATTGGCTCTGCGAAGCTCCGCGAATGAAGCCGGGAGCGACCGTTTTGGTCGAGCATTCGCAGCGTCGCGGCGAGCAGCAACCGTTGCCGGTTATCGCGTTGCAGCGGTTCGGAGCGGGAAAGATTTTGTTTCACGCGACAGACGAGCTTTGGCGTTGGCGGTTTCGTGGCGGCGAGCGGCTTTACTCGCGGTATTGGGTTCAGGCATTACGGTATCTCAGCCGCACGCAGAATCTGACCGGAGCGCGCGGCGTTGAGTTCACATCGGACCGGCAGATTTACCAACGCGGTGAGTCCGTTCGATTCCGATTGCAGTTTCTCGACGAGCGGCAACTCCCCACGAATGGCAAAGCGATCGTGATGATCGAACGGATTGATGAGCCGCGCCGCTCGGTCGAATTGTCGCGAGTCGCGAACTCGCAGAATGTCTTCATCAGCGAGTTACGCGGACTACGCGACGGAAGATATCACGCGCTGGTTGTCGAGCCATCGTTTCCAGGATCACCGCCGTCGGTCGATTTTCAAATCGAAGTCCCGCAGCGTGAGTTGCTGCGTCGTCGATTGGAGAAAGCGGACCTCACCGCCGCTGCTCGCGCGACGCACGGTCGTTATTTTGAGTTGCATGAAGCAGATCAACTTCCCGAAGAATTGCCGCTCGGACAACCAGTCCCGCTCGCGGCGGCGACCGTCGTTCCGTTGTGGACTCGCTGGGAGCTGTTGGCGTTGTTCGCGATCGTGTTATCGACAGAATGGCTCTGCCGTCGCCGTTGGCGATTGATCTAACCGCATGTGGAAAAATGTAGGGCAGCGACGCCGCAAGAGTAACCCGACGCTTTAGCGAGGGCGGACGCGTCGGGTTACTTTTCCAAAGCCGTCGTGCTTGGAGTTGCCGTACCGGCCGGAATTCATCACAACGTCCACAATCAAACTCGTTCCTGAATCACCACCACTGGAGTCCTCATCGTGATCTTTGTCATTGCCACAATCGACTTGAACCCCGGCACGCGCGAACGCTTTTTGAAAGAGTTTCATCAAATTGTCCCGCTCGTTCATGCCGAAGCAGGCTGCATTGAATATGGCCCGACGATTGATGCGACGACAGACGTGCCGACTCAGATTCCGCTGCGTCCCGACGTCGTCACGGTGGTCGAGAAATGGGAGAACCTCGACACGTTGAAAGCTCATTCTGTCGCTTCACACATGGTGGCGTATCGTCCCAAGGTGAAAGATTTCGTGAAGTCGGTCACGTTGCAGATTCTGGAGCCCGCATGAATGAAGGACGCTCGGCCTCCGTGAAGAGGCCGAGCTTTCTGTTCGCGTTTTTCCGCTCGCATGAATCTGCGACCGATTTTAGATCCCCGGGATGTCGAGCTTTTCATCCGAGGCGATCTGACGCAGCTTCTTGAGGCCGCGAGCCTCAAGCTGTCGCGCGCGTTCTTTGGTGACACCGAAGCGGTGTCCCACTTCCTCCAGCGTTTGCGGTTCGGCTCCCGGGCGGAGGCCGAATCGCAGCATCAGGATCTCTCGTTCGCGCGGTTCCAGCCGTTCGAGAATCTTCATCAGAATGTCGTGCTGAGTCCGATTCTCTCGCTCAACTTGGAACTGATTCGCTCGATCATCGGAGGAAAACTGAAAGACTTCTTCCGCACCAGTTTTGAACCGATCTTGCAGCGTGTACTCGGCCGGAATCGAGCGAGCGAAGTTCTTCATGATGGCCCAGGAGGCGTACGTGGAGAACTTGTTTCCTCGACTGAAGTCAAACTTTTCGATGGCTCGAATCAACGACATATTGCCGTCGCTGACCATCTCGAAGAAGTTGGTGTTCGGTCGCATGTGCTTCTTTGCAATCGAGACGACCAATCGCAGATTGCTGCGAATCAGGAAGTTTTTGACGGACAGGCTGTCTTGCATCAGCCGTTCGATCTCTTGCATGACGCCCGCCTTCGGACGCTGCGGATCGAGCGTTTTTCGCAATCGTTCCGCCTTGAACTTGAGATAGTTCATCTTGCGGAAATAGTAGCCCTCTTCCTCGCGTGTCAGCAGCGGGAGCTGATACAGGCTTTCGAGATACGGAGGCAGCCCCGCCGGAGGTGCGAGTGAATCCTCGGTCTCTCGCGGCGGAGCTTCGCAGAGGATGAGTGCGTCCGCATCGACAAGCTGGAACGAGTCATGATCCATCAACTCGATCGGTTGATCGATCAAATGCTGTGCTCGCATCTCCGACAGAATACGGTAGACGCTGGATCGCGTCCGTCGAAATCGAGCGACCAGTTTTTCGATCGAAACGCTAAGCCGTGACAGACGAAAGATTTCTCGCTTTTCCTCTTCTGTGAGCGGATTCGACGCGTTGGGAAAGACCGCGTTCGTGGGATTCTGTTTGTCGTATTGCTTCAGCGTGTAACGCACGGTCTCCGCAGCCCGATCAAATTTCTTGGCCACACGCCGGACAACTTCTGTCGGAACGCCGCCCCACTTTGCCAAGCGGCGTGCCCAGCGAATGATGTCGAATCGCTCGTCATCAGTGAGCTGGCTGAATCGGCTGCCTCGCGCCACTTCATCTCGGTGCCGCAGCACGAAGCGACGCAGTGACGATTCCAGAAATCCAAGCTGCTTCCGACGTCCAACCACGAATCGCCTCGCCACGAGTCCACGTTGTCGCCAGCGTGTGACAGTTTTCGTCGAGACGTGGTAGCGGCTACTCACATCCTGCATCGACAAGACCGGCTCACTGATCATCTCGGCCGTTAAATTCATGCTGCCAGAAAGATCTTCCACAAAGCAGTGCAGGTCATGGGCCGCTTCGTCGCTGGTGAGCAGCAGATTTGGATAACGATCCGGGCGATAATTTGTCAGTCGATGACAGAGGTCATCGTAGCGATACGTGGAATCCGGCGAGATTTCTTCAATCAGCCGTTCGGCACGTTCGATCTGCTCCAGCCGAATCGCAGCCGGAGTGAACCGGACCTGTTGATCGGCGAGCTGTTTGAGAACGGGGTTCCTGTAGTGCGTCATGATGTTGATCTCCTTCCCCAGCCGCTGCTGAACATACGCGGAATAAGACGGAGAGTGACTGAAAAAGTTCTGCCAATTACCGCGAGTTGTTTACCGAACTGGGAGCCACAACCTTCGGAGCGATTCCGCGAACTTTCGCAAATCCCGATAACCCGACAATCACCGCCGCCAGCACCACGATCACTCCCATCCATTTCGCTCGCTGTTGTCGAATCTTGTCGAACGCCGCCGAACGACCAACCAGCGCTGAGGCGATAAAGAATACGACCAGCGCTAAAAGGATTTTGGTACCGATCAATCCGTGATACAGACCATCTCCTTTGTGTTTTGGAATCGCCTGCATGTAGTTGTAGATGCCGCTCATGGCCAGCAGCGCGATGCCGCCATGCACCACGCGTTTCCAGCGTGCGAGCAGCCGTTGTCGCAATTGATCGTGCTCCGCCTGTGGTAGGTCGGCAGCCGCTGGCATGAGCACGAACCGCATAAACACGGTTCCGCCAACCATCACAATCGCCGTGGCGATATGAATGAAACGTGAGACGACATCAATCGCAAAAAGACCATCCATTATTGTCAATCACTCCGAGAGCCAGCGACGACGCAGCGTCACCGAGTTTGTTGTTGAGATTTCGTACGGCCACGAAAGTGAAGAAAACGAGCCTCCCATAAAAATGCAAGACCCGGCTCCTTACGGAGCCGGGTCTTGGGTACTCGTCGAAGGATCAAGGTGATTCTTCAGCCGAGCCGCCACGAGCGGTAGCGACCGCTGAGGCTGTTGACCAAGAGCGGCGGAAGAATCCGCCGGTCCTGGTTGGGTGGCTGCCGAGACAGCCCGCCGGCGTCTTAAGCGAAACCACCTCGTTGGCAATTAGGACAAACTAAAATCAAGAAACACCTCCTTCCTCGTGTTAAACCAGGCTCTTTGCGACCGGCTTGCCAGAAGACTCCGGTCGGCGGTGAGCCAGAAGTTGGTCCCTCGAGCTGCGAGCTCGAACGATGCGGAGTATCCTGACAAAACTTCGACGTTCGACAAGATGAATTCCTGGCCGTTAGCCAGAATTTCTTTTCTTGCGTGTGGTCACCTTCGGTGAAGGTCGTTTGGAGGAATTGGCGTTTGCTGGCCGACCGCTCGACGACTTTTCCTTCGACGAGCGACCGCTGTTGCCAGCCGAACCGAATGCCGCAATCGACGCCAGTCCGGGATCGAGTTCCATCGCGAACGAGTATTGCAGAGTCAGGCGGACGAGTTCCGGAATCGAATCCGCCGACAGCTTCTCCATGATGGCGGATCTTTGACTGGACACAGTGGATGTCGTGCTTCCGAGAGAGTCGGCGATCTCGTTGCTCGACAGTCCTTCAACCACCAGCTTCAACACTTCTTGTTGGCGCAACGTCAATCGAGACAATTTGTGACCAAATTCCTCCATTTCCGCTCTCACCTGCCCCGCGAATTCCGCCGACTCTACCGTGCGTCTGACTAATTCCACTAAGGCTTTCTTACTCTTGAAGGGCTTCTCCAGGTAATTCACCGCACCCAGTTTGATTGCTCGCACCGCATCGCTGATTTTTCCATGGGCCGTCATCGCAATCGTGGGGATGCTCCAGCGTTGCCGATTCATCTCCTCCAGCAACTTCAACCCATCCATTTTTGGCAAGAGGATATCTAACAGCAGACAACCTGATTGGCTCGATTGAAATTGCTTCAAGAAATCTTCAGCCGACTCATAGGCCACGACCGGATAATTGACGGACTCTAGCCATCCGCAAGTCGTCTCCAGAAACGCGGGGTCATCATCTACGATAAACACTGTTTGAGATGAACTCATCATGCCTCTGAAGCTGGGCGGTCCCGATCATTCGCCGATTCTACAGGTGGTCTCGCTATGACCCAACACGTTGCAGTGCTTGCCACAGCCAGTCGGGAGAGAAGAACACGGCGAGGCTGGTCAGCGCACAGAACGAAACGCCAACGAACGCTGGAATACCCGCCGTGCGACGAGCGTCATCGCGGCTAGGTTGCAGGTACATCACACCAATCAGCCGCAAGTAGTACCAAGCGGCGATCGCGGCATTGACGGCGAGACACACCGCTAATCGGCGTCCAAGATCAGTGCCGTGGTTCCAAGCGGCAAAGAACAAAGTCAACTTGCCCAGGAACCCAGCGGTCGGCGGCAAGCCCGTTAAACCAAAGAGCAGCACCGTTGCCAGAAATGCTCCCGCAGGATGAGTCTTGCTGAGGCCGGCCAAGTCTTCGCTGGTCTCCAAGGGACGTTCGGTCGTCGAGAGACTGGCAATCAAGGCGAACACGCCGAGCGTCGTGACGGCATAAACACCGAGATAGAACAACAACGCGGGCAAACCACCGACATGAGTTGTCGAAACGGGAAATCCATCATCGCCAATCGCCGGGATGCTCACCGCGATCGACAAACCGACCAACATGTAGCCTGCGTGAGCGATGCTCGAATAAGCCAGTAGCCGCCGCAAATTCTTTTGCAGGAGCGCCAGCAGGTTGCCGACAAACATCGTCGCAATCGCCAATAGATAGATCACACCGCCACTTTTTGCCGCGATGCTCCAGTAGCCGGCATGGACCGCAGCTTCGACAGACGGTTGGCCGAGCACTCGGACGAGTGCGACGATCCCCGCAATTTTCGGGACGACGCTCAAGACCGCCGCTGCCGAATTCGCCGTCCCTTGGAAAACGTCTGGCGCATAGAAGTGGAACGGAACGGCGGTGACTCGAAAGGCTAAGCCCGCCACGATCGTCACGATGCTGACTAGCAACATCGCAGGCATTGGCTGCAGTTCGTTGGCCTCAAACGCGCGATGAATGGCCGTCAGATTCGTGGTCCCCGTGACTCCATACAAAAAGCTGAAGCCGTACAACACCAGGGCCGACGAAAACACGCTCAGCAAGAAATACTTCAACGTCGCCTCTTGTCCCGATGCGTCTCGGCGGGCGACGTACAAGAACACGTAGGTCGGAATGCTCACGAGTTCCAACGCCAGGAACAGCACGACGATGTCGTTCGCCAACGCGATCAGATTCGCGCCTGCCAGAATCAGCAACAGACAAGCATGAGATTCGGCCGAGTCGCGATCCGCCGTCTGATTCCAGTTGACCAAAACTAAGACGGCCCCGGTGACGATCGTCAGCAGACGAACAAACCACACGAGAGCATCCGATTGAAACGGTGCAAGATGACTCGCCTCACTCACGGGAACCGGAGCCAGCCACAGCCAGCCGGCAATCCCCAGCGCGAGCAAAGACCAAACACCCCAACGATGCCGCAAGCCGTTGGGTGCCTGTCCCCCTTCGCTGACCAGAAAGGGTCCAAGGGCAAAATTCACAACGGCCGCAGCCAGGAGCACCACTTCAGGCAAGATCAACCCGATGGCGTTGGTGAGATGCTGAAACACGAGTCACTCCGAAAAGATTCAAGGTAGGACGGGCACGCCTGCCAGTCATAGGGGTTTCATTAGTTTGCGAACTGAAATCATTCGTGAGTCAGAGAAATCTCTTCAACGGCCATTTCAGACTAGCCCGACGCGCAAGCGAGGGATGTTCGTCGTC
>JANNDA010001152.1:0-7620 GCA_031387195.1 Planctomyces sp.
TGTCTTCCAGGGTGGCGGCCCCCTCTTGGATCAACTCGAAGTCTTCCAGAGCCAACCCCTCAAGAATCTTCTGCGAGGCATCCAGCTTCATGCGCATGAAAATCGAGATGCCCTTCCGGGCGGGAGTCGCTTTCTCATCGTCTTTCTTCGGAGCCTTCGTGTCGTCTTTCGGTTTCGACTCGGCCTTCTTCTCAGGCTGAGTCTCCTGCGTGGCGGCGAACTGAGTCATCGTCAGTCCGCCGACACCGATCAACGCCACGGCCAACGCGCTCCAACCCCATCGAGCTGCTTTCATCACAAGTCTCCTTCTAAAAAGGTGAGTCACCGCACACACCGAGCCTGGATGGCAAACGGTGTTCCACGTTCCATCAGGCCACAGAACGAGCGACATCCGACATACGATTTCAACGACGGCGATCTTCAACTGGGCACTGCCGCACAGCCTGTGCGAGTTTTGCGCAGTGAGCCGCCGATCCGTCGGTGATCTCAATGCCAAGGAGAAGTTCGTGATGAACCCTGCTGACCGAGAGTTGTTGATGGCCGCTGTCGAGGCGTTTTGCCAAGAGATTCGCCCGATCGAAGAGCTGTGTTATCTCGAATATCGCTTCAACGATCAGGTGATTCCCTTGGCCGCGCGGGATCGCCTGCTGGGGATGTTGGTGCCGATCGAATTCGGTGAACGTGAGGCCGACGCCGTCAGCTATTCCAGGGCGTTGGCTCGCATCGGCCAAGAGGGAACCGGAGTGCGAACGCTCTTCTCCGGCAAACGTCATCAAGCTCACTCCGGTCACTTCACCAAGAACACCGCACACTGCGCCAGCACGGCGAGTTGGTGGCTGAGCGTCCCGACCGGAAACATCGCTGTCTGCGGGTCGTAACGGTGCGACCTCAACACGATCAGGTCCACTTGATTCTGCATGGCGAACCGCACGACCTCTTCGGCTCGGCGACCGAACACGATGTGAGTGCTGGCGGTCACTCCTTGCTCCGCGAGCGATTGCGCGGCGGCCGACAATTCACGCTGCACGCCTTGCTCCAGCCGATGATAGAAGCCTTTCAGTTCGTCGTCCGGCACATGCTCAATCCGTTCAATGACGTGCAGCAGCAGGATCGTGGCGTTGTGTTGCCGAGCCATTTCCGCCGCCGCAGACAATGCCGTCTGATTCTTCTGGGCGACATCGAGTGGAACGAGAATTCGTTGAAACATGGCATCACTCCTTCCCGATCGCCTTGATGACGGTCATCACTCGACCTCGCGTTCGTGCTGCGACCACAACAGCCACGCGGAAGCAAACACGCCGATGGCCAACCCAAACAGCAGCCCTCGGTCCGCCGCGAGCGCATACCCGCAGGCCGGACCCAGCGTGAACAAACCCGCGATGAACAGCCAATGCCGTTTCCAAGGTTGCCACAGATTAGAGGTTGTACGCGACATGATTTTGAAATCTCCTGAAACGACGACTCAAACAATGCACGCGGCGTGCCTGATTCTTTGGTATGGAATCAGCCGCTGGGCGCTAGCCCACGGTTTGAGACCCCCGAACCGTGGGCGAGCGTCCCTCGGCTGATGTCTGCGTTTCAACACGAATGGCGGAGAGTCCGCGTTCCCTGGGCGTCCACGCACGGATTCATCGAGCGGCCGAGCGTCGTGGCACAGTTCTTTGCCGAGTGACGACGTGCCTTTGGCGGCACGCTCGCGAAGTCGCGGTCGGTTGCACGAGGTTCTGTCGAGAGCGGCCGCAAGGATTGGGCAAGACGCCGGGACTTCCGTGGGGACGTCGTGGTTTGGCATCGCATCTGCAACCCGCAACGGTGTCTTGTCGGCTGCGGCATCTCTGAGCGGAGTATGAACGCCGCACGCCATCCTGACTTTGAAGGGAGATTGTCATGGCATCGACTCAATTTTCCGAGGTTTCAATCGACCGTGCTCGCCAAACTCTTTGCCGGCACGTCGAACAGTGGTGCGAGCAAGGGGCGAGCAGCGTGCGCATCCGGGTCAACACCACGCTTGGCGAACCGGAATCCGTCTGGTTCTACGGCCACCAGGAGAACAAGTGGCTCAAGGCGGAAGACACCATCGCCGGTTCGGAGTTCGCTCGCCTGATCCAAGCGGAAATGGAACGCCTTACCGCCAATCCGAATTCGGCAGAGTGCCAAGTCCGCCGCAATGAGTTCCGCGACCGCTTGGATTTCGAGATCAAATTCCACCACGACAAAATCATCGCTCACCAAGGGAAGAACCTCGGCTCGTACCTGTACGGCATCTTATTCCGCGAACAGCACGCACCGCCGAATGCCAAACGCCAAGGCATCCGCCGCGATCCCAGACAGCAAGCGGTTCGCTCGTAGTAGAAAAACCTGCGCTCGACTTCCGGAAGGTTTGGACTGTGGAGCGCTCGTGATTGCGGGAGCAGCGTTCGCACAGCAATTCACCACCACGGAAACGAAATCATGAGCACCCTCGCCAACATCGCCAAATCGCTGGTCGCCCCCGGCAAGGGCATTCTGGCTGCGGACGAAAGTGCCCCGACCATCGAGAAGCGTTTCAAGGGCGTCGGTGTCACTTCCACAGAGGACAACCGCCGCGACTATCGCGAACTCCTCTTCCGAGCGGCGGGACTCGGCCAATTCATCAGCGGCGTGATTCTGTTCGACGAAACGATTCGTCAGAGCGCGGCCGACGGCACGCCGCTGCCGGAGTTGCTCCAGCGACAGGGCATCATCCCCGGCATCAAAGTGGACAAGGGAACGTCGGCGCTCGCGCTGTTTCCCGGAGACAAGATCACCGAGGGACTCGACGGATTGCGGGACCGGTTTTCCGAATACAGTCGCCTCGGTGCGCAGTTCAGCAAGTGGCGCGCGGTCATCACCATCGGAGACGGGATTCCCACACCCTTCTGTCTCGAAGCGAATGCCCATGCGCTGGCTCGCTTCGCGGCATTGAGCCAAGAGGCGGGTCTCGTGCCGATCGTTGAGCCAGAAGTGCTGATGGACGGCACGCACACGATCGAACGCTGTGAGGAAGTCACGGCCGCTGCGCTGACTGCTGTGTTTCACGCGCTGGCCGCTCACCGCGTGCAGTTCGAGTCCATGCTACTCAAGCCGAACATGGTGATCTCCGGCAAAGAATGCTCGCGCCAAGCCGGTCCCCGCGAAGTGGCCGAGGCGACGTTGCGCTGTCTAAAGCGATTCGTTCCAGCAGCGGTGCCCGGCATGGTCTTCCTCTCTGGTGGACAGGGCGACGTGGAGTCAACGAAAAATCTGAATGCGATGAATCAACTCGGCGGTGCTCCCTGGGAATTGAGCTTTTCGTTCGGTCGCGCGCTGCAGGCACCGGCCCTCAATGCCTGGACGGGCAAAGCGGAGAATGCCGCCGCAGCACAGCAAGCTCTGTTGCACCGCGCCCGCTGCAACCAGGCGGCCCGCTTCGGCCGCTACGATGAGACGCTGGAGCAGAGCGTTTAGACGCCCAGGGGAATTTCTTGGCGACGCCTGCGTCCGAAATTCGAGGCGTTTCCTGTACTACTAGTTTTCAAATTCTTGTCGGCGTGCGAGCATTGTGGCGCGACGCGGAGCGTCGCGATTCACGACGCGGAGCGTCGTGCCACAATGGTTGCGGCTTCGCCGCGTCGAGAGTCCGCCATGACCAGCGCTCAGCGACCGGTTGACGAATCTGCCAACCTGATCACTTCCGGCCTCGGTTTCCTCCTGAGCCTCGTGGCCGCGGTCTATTTGATGCGACTGGTCGTTCCCGGACATCAGCCGCGGACGATCGTCGCCTGCGGTGTGTATTGCTCGACGTTGGTCGTGCTCTATGCCGCCTCGACCTTGTCGCACACGTTTCATGATTTGGAACTGCGACGCTTGTTTCGCACGCTCGACCAAGCCTGCATCTTCTTGTTGATTGCCGGATCGTTCACACCGTACGCGGTGATCTTTCTGAACCACGGCTGGTGGTGGCTGCTGCTGTGGACGATGTGGGGACTGGCCTTGACCGGAGTGGTGTTTGTCCTGCGTCGTCGGGATCTGTCGGGGCCGGCAAAGTTTTCCTACGGAGCAATGGGTTGGCTGCCGGTCGTGGCCTTGTGGGAGCTTTATCACCGCGCGCCGTTCGACATGCTGCTGTGGCTTGTTGCGGGAGGCGCGTTCTATTCGATCGGCGGGATCTTTTTGGCTCTGGATCGCCGGGTCCGCTACTTCCACGCGGTGTGGCATGTGCTGGTCGTCGCTGGGAGCATTTGCCACTACGTCGGAGTCATCGTCTATGTGGCTGCGACCTAGGTCGGTACTCGTCGAGCGATGGCTACAACTCGCGAATGCCGGGGGGCTGACGCCGCCCCGCTCGCCTGGGAGTCAATTTTGTCGTACGCTCGGAGAGTCAACCGCGCGGTTGCTCTCGCGTGTGAAACCGCAGTGTGTCGAGTTCGCGTTGCAGCGACTGCACTCGGTCGAGCAAGTCCAACACGGCGGCGAGTCCCGGCAGGTTGATACCCAGATCACGACGCAAGCGGCCAATCACACGCAGACGCGTGACGCAGGTCGCCTCGAATCGCAGATCTCGTGTGTCTCGCACCACCGGCTCGATCAGACCGTGATCGACAAACAGGTGCAGCAATTCCAGCGGCATGTCAGTCATCTCGGCGAGCGACTCCAGCGTGAATGTTCCCAGCACCGTGGGATGCACGATGATCTCCTGTCGAATCGTCATGATCGGCTCCTGACTTAGCGCGGGCGAAACGCAGAGGTCGCCGCGAGCTGTTGAAATAATTCTCGTTCGCTGTCGCTGACGCTCGTTGGGACCACGACCTTGAGCCGCGCATACAAGTCGCCGCATGTGCCGTCGCGGCGTGCCAGCCCCTGGCCTCGCAGTCGCAATCGCCGTCCGGTCGGGCTGCCGGCCGGAATGGTCATTTCGACGGAACCGTCCAGCGTCGGCAGCGAGACTTTGGTTCCCAGCACGGCCTCCCAAGGAGCAATGGGCAACTCGGTCACAACGTCGTCGGTTCCTTCGACCACGAAGCGCGCATCCGGTTGCAGTCGGACGCGCACGAGCAAGTCCCCCGCCGGGCCACCACCGAGTCCGGGTTCTCCTTGTCCATTCAAACGGAGCACGTTGCCGTCACGCATCCCCACGGGGATCGACACCTGCAACGAATTCGCCACGGGCTTTCGGCCTCGCGCGCCGCAGGTGCCACACGGTTGATTGGTGGTCACACCTGTCCCGTCGCAATCCGAGCAACGCTCCCAGCCTGGAACCGAAACCAGGCGTGCGCCGCCGTGGTGCGCTTCAGACAACGTCAGCGGCAATTCCGCTTCAATGTCACGACCTCGTCGGCGAACGTGGGCTTGCGGCTGACCGCGCGGTACGCCGCCGCCGAACAGCGATTGAAAGAAGTCGCTGAACTGCTCGCCGCCACCGCCGCTGAACGCGGCCTGCCAATCTTCCGGATTGATCTCTGGCGGCTGCCGACCGCCTGGCTCCCAACCCGGCGGCGGTTGAAAGTCGGCTCCGGCTTTCCAGTGCTCACCAAGCTGGTCGTATCGCTGTCGCTTCTTCTCGTCCGACACCACGTCGTAGGCTTCTTGGACCGCCTTGAACTTCTCCTCGGCCTCTTTCTTGCCGGGATTCAAGTCCGGATGATGCTGCCGCGAGAGCTTGCGATACGCCTTCTTGATCTCGTCCGCCGTCGCAATCCGAGCAACCCCCAGCGTCTCGTAGTAGTCCTGAAATTTGGTGGCCATGTCAGTCACTCAACCCGTGTGTTCGCAACGCAGCGCGGGCCGCTTCGACCGCCGCAGCGCCGAGACCACCGGTTTCGATGGTCTGGTGAAATCGTTCGCTGAACTCCGAGGCCGGTTCCCAGCGGTCACGCACCAATTGATACACCGACCAGTCGGCATCGGACGGATCACCGTGCCGTGACAGCAACCGCTGCTGCACGACGTCAGCCGGAGCGACACACTCCAGCCAAACGGCTCGCACGCCGCAGTCGAGCGCGAGTTGCAAGAATCTGCGGCGAGACGATTCACGCTGAAACGTGGCATCGACGAGGACTCGGTCGCCGGCGAGTAATCGCTTGCGAGTTCGGCACCAGCATTCGTCGTAGGTCCGTTCGGTGCGGTCGGCCGAGTACAAGTCTGCGGAAGTCAGAGTCGCCGAACTCGTGAGAGTTCGGATCGAAGTCTCACGACTTCGGCTACTGAGATGATGCTGCTTCGATTCTTCGGCGGCGAGTTCCTTGCGAACGACGTCCGTGCGCAGCACTTCGTCGAAGTGAGCCGCATCGGCCAGCGCCCGCGACAGTGTTGATTTGCCGATGCCCGGCAGTCCGGTGACCAAGACCAAGGCAGGACGTCGGCCGGGGTCTTCCAACTCCGACAAACACCACAGCCAATGTGCTTGGGAACGAGCCAGTGCCTCGTCTCGATCGTGATGCGGAATCTCGGACTCAGTGCCGAGAATGGCCGCGACCTTGGCTCGCACGGCCGAGCGATACGCCACGAACAACGGCAGCAGGCTTCGCCCGGTGACATCGCCGGTTTCGGTGAAGTAGACCTCGGCAACATCCCGCGCCAAATCGTGGCGGCCGGCGAAGGACAGCTCCATCACCAGAAACGCGATGTCGGCCACCACGTCGATGCGCCGCAAGCCGGGATCGAATTCAATGCCGTCGAGGATCACGATGTCGTTGGGCGGCGCTCGGTCGGGAAACAGAAAGACGTGCTCCAGCCGCAAGTCGCCGTGCAGATCGCGGACTCGCCCGTCGCTCGCTCGCCGCCGCAGCGTGTCGTCGTGACGTTGCAACCATTCCTTGGACAAAGTCTCCAATCGTTGCAGGACGTGTGGTTCGATGACGTGTGGTTTCAGACCGCGAGCGAACTCCCAGTTCTCGCGCAGCTTGCGACGGAACTCCGCTTCGGCCTCGGTCGCTTGCTCACCGACGCAGCAACACGCCTGCCGATGAATGGCCGCGATCCGCTGAGCGGCGCGCACCAAATCGCGCGGTTCGAGCAGTCCATGTTGCAGCCGCGACCGCAGATTGGCCGACTCCGGCAGCCGCCGCATCTTGACCGCCCAATCAACAACCGGCCCGCTTCCCTCGAACCGCAAGCCGTTGGCCTCGCGCGTGACCGGCACAACACCGAGATACACGTCGGGTGCCCACGGTCGATTGATGCGAACCTCCTCGTGGCAGAAGAAGCGCCGCTGCTCGACCGTTGAGAAATCCAAGAACGGTAGCTTCACCGGCTTCTTCACTTTGTAGACCAGTTCGCCTCCGAGGAAGACCGTCGAGATGTGCGTTTGCCGCACAGTCACCACATCTACGGGGACCGGAAACGCACACTCGCGCGACAACGATCGCACCACCTCTCCCAGTGAGAGTTCCGGTGACGAACGCAGAGATTCCGATTGCGGTGCGGCCATGATGCAGCCTGTTAAATGACCATCGAGAGCACAGTTCTCGACGTGTGATCGCAAACATTGGTCCGGGATCAAACGGATTTCTCGATTTGCCATCGGCACGGCGTTCGCAAGCGGTGTGACGCCATTCGTTACAAGCCCGACGCGCCAGCGAGTGAGCCAGTAACGGCCCGATGCACTCGCTGGCGCGTCGGGCT
>JANNDA010001157.1:0-3782 GCA_031387195.1 Planctomyces sp.
GGTAGCTTGCCACAAAGAAGCCCGGCATTTGGGAAATGCCGGGATTCTCAAACCGGGAGATACTGAGGTCGCGAGTTCTGATGACGATTGTTGATCCGGAGAATGATGATGGCCAATGGCCCTGAGAATCGTGACGACGACTTAAAAGTTCCTGCGACGGAACAAGGCGCGACAGACGAACGAGCGGCTGCGTTGGAACCGACTGGGGCTTACACGCCGGAAATTGACGATCGAAAGCTGCACGACCTGTTGTTTGAAGATGACCATTCGGAGTACCGCGATCTGGAGACGCCTCGGCAGCTTGGAAAATACACGGTTCAGGGCCGCATCGGACAAGGGGGTCGTCTGGAAGGCGTTCGATCCGGATTTGCAGCGCACGGTGGCGATCAAGATGTTGGGATCGCACTTGGCACACAGCCCAACGGCGCGACGTCGTTTTCAGCGTGAGGCACGAGCCGCTGCCGCGATCAGTCATCCCAACGTGCTGACGATCCATGCGGTTGAGGAGCAGAACGAAGCTCCCTTTTTAGTAATGGAGTATGTCGCGGGAGACTCGCTCAAGTCGTATGTGAGCAATCGCGGAAAGCTCGATCCCATTGAGGTCATTCGATTGACCATGCAGATTGCGTTGGGGCTGGCGGCGGCTCACGCTCAGGGTGTGATTCATCGTGACGTGAAGCCTGGGAACGTGATGTTGCACGAAGGGGCGACTCGCGTCCGCTTGGCGGATTTCGGGTTGGCTCGCGTGGCGTTCGACAACTCGGACCTGACTTCGCACGATCACGCCGTCGGCACACCGGCCTACATGGCTCCGGAGCAAGTGCGCGGTGAACGGCTTGATGCTCGCTGCGACCTATTCAGTCTCGGCTGCGTGATGTCTTTCATGCTCGTCGGGTTTTCGCCGTTTCAAGGACGAACTCAGGCGGAGACGATTCACAAGATCATCGACACTTCGCCGCCACGGCTGAGCGACCTCGACCCCAGCATCCCGCCGGTGTTAGCGGACATCATTGCTCGGCTGCTGCACAAGAATCCCGACGAGCGTTATCAGTCCGCGCTGGAAGTCGCCGACGTCCTCAAGCGACTGTTGGTGCAACTCAATCAGGCTCAGACCGATGAAATCGCAGACGTGTGGTCCGGCAAGGAAGATGCAAAGAAGCCAGTTGCGGTTCGACCGAATCATGCCGCAAGCTCATCGAATCGCGCCGCGTTGTTGATCGTGTCGGCCGTACTCGTGGTGATTACGTCCGGGACTGTCGCGTGGATGAACAAGAACAACCCGGTGAGCCGGGCGGCATCAGTCCCCGGACAAAACGATTTACCGACGAGTCCTGGGGCTGACGCCACTCGGCTCGCCAAGGCGGTTGAAATCGCGGCGGTGCCTCTCAAGAAGCTGACGACGATCATCGTCGGTTCCGGGGCCGACGCGGATTGTGCGACGATCGCTGAGGCGGTCAGTCGCGCCGGCGAGAATTGCACGATCACCGTCATGGGACCGGGGCCGTTCGTCGAGTCCATTAAGTTGGACGGCTCGGCACTGAACGGCTTGAAGTTGGTGGCTCAGCCGCGCGTTCAATGGCACCCAGAAGGCATGGGTGAATCGCAAGCTTTGTCGATCAGTAACGTTGCTGGAATCACTGTGGAAGGCTTTGACTTCGAGGCTCATTCGGAGCAGAGTCGTGGCATCCAACTGACGGGGACAGCCGAGAACATCGCCGTGGTCGATTGCAGTTTCCGGCACATGCTCCCCAGCCACAAGCTGTCGCTGATGTCAATCAGTTCGCACTCGGAGACTCCGGGAGCACGCATTCAAATCCAGCGTTGCCGCTTCTTCGCGGCTCAGGGATCAGTCATGTGTTTGACGATCGGCGGCGAGCACGCGGTGCCGCGCGTCGAATGCGAAGACTGTCAGTTCTCGGCTCCCAACACGCACGTCTATGCCACGGAGTCTTGTCGCCAATTGCTGATGGCTCGCAATGTGTTTCTGGGAGGCAACAACGCGATCAACCTCAGCCTCAAATCCTGGTCATCGGAAAGTCGCATCGAGATCGTCAACAACACGTTCGTCGGTACGCGGTATTGGCTGGGTCTGATGGATTCGTTTCGCGCGGGATCGGCTCCCAGCGGACAGTCTGATTCGCGAGTCTGCAACAACCTGATCCTCGGCGGCGAGCGAACTCAGGGAGGCCCCGATCAATGGGAGCCCACGTTCGCGTCGTGGCGTTTCGCGAGCAACTGGTGGGAACGAGACTCCACGACCAAACCAACCGCCGATCGGGATGGCCGTCTGGCAACTCTTCAGTCAACGCAGGATATCCCCGTGCGAGACGACCCCACGCACGCCAGCTTCCTGTTCCCAGCAATCGGCTCACCGCTGCTGACCTCCGGCTGCGGCGGCGATCTTGCGACCTACATCGGCGCGAAAAAACCAAGCGACGTTCGAGAGTGACTTCACGGATGAGTCGCTTGCTTCAAGCTACGGTATAAAGCCAGTTCGTCCTGCGATCTCTCAGCGACGTCTTATTGATCGACGTTCAAACTGTCCGCAAGCCGGATGGCCTCTTGGACTAGCTGGTCGATCGTCCGTTCGTGGTGACCGACCGGCAGGTGGTGGCACTCATCCACACAGAGAGAAACGGAATTCGGCAGGCAGGGCATCGGGTGCCCGCGGCGATAGATCAAGACGGCTCGGTCGTAGTTCTCAGGATGTCCGGTGATGTCACTGAGCTTGATCGTCATGCTGTCGAGGTACACGATCGTATCCACCGATTCGCCGTCGGCTTCGAGTTCTGTGAGCGCGTTCTTGACGAACATCGACCCCATGCTCCAACCCACCAGCATGATGCGGCTGTTGGGATTCTCGGCGCGGATGTCCCGAACGTAATTGGCCAATTCACACCAAGAGCCGTCGATGAGTGGCTCAAAGTAAACGGCGTTTCGCAAGCCCATGTCCCGCATTTCACAGCAGACCTCTTCGATTCTTCCCCAGCGTCCAACATCCGCAGGAGATTCCACGAAGATGACATGCACGTTGTCGAGCGACTGCTCAGAGCGGCGCTCTAACTCAAAGGCGAATCGCGATGTCGGGATCGGGCGGCTAGCACATCCAGAGAGCGCCGTACAAACAGCCAGAACTCCGCAGAGGCGTCCCACAAGGGCAAAGGTCGTCCGGGTCATTCAAACAATCCCACAACAGGCGATTTGAGAACTCGCTGTTGTCTTGTTCGGAGATCGTTGAACTCCTTGATGAGGGAACTTTTACCTAACCCTCAAAGTCATCCCACCGCGAATTGTTTTGTCGATCAACGCCTCGCGAAATCACGGGGAAACAACAACTCTGATCATAGACTCCAGCAATCATTGCCGGTCGAATGCGTCCAATGACCGATGACCTTAGCCGTTTGGGAGAGTTTGGCCTCGCTGACGCTTCGGGTTACTTTTGTAGTCGCTTCGCCGCGTTACGTATTTGTTGAGAGTGTGATGCTGACTTCCGTTGCTTCCTGGGAATACCGCTGGCGGTTTTCCATTCTCATTGCCAGCCAACCTATCCTGGCACTCACGGCACATTGGTCTTCGGGAAGCACTGACGCTTGGTACGCGCCCACATTTTCCCCCGTCAGCGGAGCCCTCGCCGCGTGCATCGCCACGATCGGCATTCTTCTGCGAGTTCACGCGACCGGCAGCTTGCACGCTTACGTCATGGCCTCGGACGATCCGGATACCAGCCGGCTCGTGACCTCCGGAATTTATCAGACCATCCGCAACCCGTTGTACCTGTCATC